>JAZFPY010000158.1:0-15934 GCA_036444875.1 Woeseiaceae bacterium
GAAATCTGGGCGTTCGAATTACCTGGGCTGCCAATTGACGGCGGAGAGCTAACCGGAACCATCGAGGACCTGCAGGGGCGTTTCAACGTCAATAACCTGATAGATGACAATGGCGAGGTCGTACCGGAATCCCTGGAGCGCTTTCGACGACTGCTGATTGCACTCGAGCTTGATCCTCGCTTTGCCGGCATCGCCGCCGACTGGATCGACAGCGACATCGAGGCGGCGTTTCCCGACGGCGCGGAAGATCCGATATACACCGGGATAATCCCGCCGTATCGTAGCGCCAATCAAAGCCTCACCAGCGCCAGCGAGTTCGCGGCTCTGCAGGGAATGACAAGAGAGAGCTTCAATATCCTTCGCCCGCACATTACAGCCTTGCCCGGACGAACGAACATCAATATCAATACGGCGACCGGACCAGTGTTGCAGTCACTCGACGAAAACTTATCTGCGGCGGATGTCGAAAGGCTTCTTGCGGAACGCGAAAGTGCCGGTTTTGCCGATATTCAGAGCACCTTCTCATCTCTTGTCACCCCGGATGTGTTAAATACGCTTGACGAATCGACGAACTATTTTCAATTGAAGGTGGTGGTACGGATTGATACGGTTCGGGTCACCTTGTACAGCGTGCTTCAGCGCGGACCTCAGGGCGGTGTTGCCCCGATCCTGCGAAGCCTCGGAACGACCTGAGTATGGCGGAATTCCTGGTAATACGAATTGCTGAGGGGGCTGACCAACTGGCTCAATGGATCGCGGTTGACAGCACCGGTGCGCGCCGGAGTCCGCCGCTGACAGGCCCCCTGAGCGAGGCTGGCACCGATATCGGTAATCGTCAGATCATTGTCCTGGTGCCCAGCACGGAGGTTCTCACGACCAGTGTCGACTTACCGGTGAAAGGCGGATCGCGGCTCCACGCGGCCCTGCCCTACGCGCTCGAAGACCAGCTTGCCGAAGATATCGACCAGCTGCATTTTGCGCCCGGCACGCGCAGAAGCAGCGGCAGAATTCCGGTGGCTATCGTCAGTCGAAAACGACTTGCCGAATGGATTGGATGGCTGACCGAGTCCGGCATTAAACCTTCTGCCATGATTTCCGATAACTATGGACTCGCGCGAATACCGGGAACGATCAGCATGCTCGTCGCCGAAGGTCAGGTGATGATCAATGACGGTGCAGATGTTGAACTCGTCATGCAGGGCGTCAGCCCGACTGACGCCCTCGCGGCCATCGGCGCTCTCGATGACACTGCGGACGGCGATGACCGCGAGTCGAATCAAGCTGCGTCGCCCGCAATGCCCAGACATGTACTCGTTTATTGTGAACCGCAAGACGAGGAAAAATATCAGCACGACTGGCTGGCAATCCGCAACGAAATGGAGAGTGTCGATGTCAACCTGCTGTCGGACGGCGTGATGCCCCGGTTGGCCGTTACCGTCGCGAGCGGCGCCGGCATCAACCTGCTGCAGGGCGATTTTGGAGCAAAAACAGAGTACTCGGGATTACTCAGGCCATGGCGCTATGCGGCCATCCTGTTGCTCGCCCTGGGTCTCGTCGGCACTGCTGCGAAGGCGACTGACTTATATATACTGAAGCGGCAGGAAGCTGAATTGAAGCAGCAGTTTGAAACCGAGTACCGGCAGATTGCCCCGGGTGCGTCTTCGGTCGAAGACCCTATCCGACTCGTCGCCTCACTAAGAGCAAGGCTCGGTACATCTGGAACACCAGCCCTGTTCCTGCAGTCACTCGAGCAACTCAGCCGCGCCTTGCAACAGAACCAAGAAGCGCGTATCGAAGCGATAAGCTATCGGGCTGGCGTCGTCGACATCCGGTTGAGCGCACCAAACGTGTCGACGCTGGATAGAATTCAGCGTGGTATCAGCGAAAACGGACAGTTCGAGGCTGCCATCAAATCAACCGACCAGGATGGCGACAGCGTCAGCAGCCGGATTCAGATAAAGGCAAGCGGCGAATGAGAGACTGGTTTGAATCTCTGGAAGCGCGCGAACGGGTGTTCGTACTAGCGGCCGCAGTGGCTCTGGTGATTGCTGTTTTGTATCTCGGTATCTGGATGCCGCTGGATCGCGGGCAAAAGATTCTCTCGCTCAGTGTCGATAACTGGAAAATTGCTTTGACCGAACTTCGCCCGCTGAAAGGTCAGTTGCAAAATTCGGGATCGGGACGAATACAGCAGACGGGCCGCAACCAATCGCTCGTCGTGATCATCGACAACACACTCAGGGAGCGCGGCTTATACAACTCGTTGCAACGCAGTCAGCCAACGACCAGCAACGGAATCCGTGTTGAATTCAAAAACGTCGCGTTCGACGACCTGGTACTCTGGCTCGGCGATCTGAGTACGAGATACGACCTGCAGCTGGAGTCAGGGAGCTTCTCCAATCCCGGGGATATTGAGGGGCGCATCAACTCCACGTTGATATTGGAAAGAAACTGAAAATGGCAAGTCCGCAACGCCTGATTCTCGCCGGAATCGCAACGCTCGTTATTGGACTCATCATCACATTTCCAGCCAGGGTAGCCTATCAGTGGTTCGCACCGGATGAACTAAAGCTAGGCGGCATCAGTGGATCCGTCTGGCGCGGCTCCGCAGCACAGGGCTCTGCCGGCGGTGTCTATCTGACGAACGTCAGGTGGAGTTTCCGGCCGCTCGGCCTGTTGACAGGACAGCTCCGATTCGCGACCAGCAGCAATCCGGCATCGGGGTTTCTTGATGCGGATATCGCGATTGGCGCAGGCGGCAGCGTGACGATGTCGGATGTCACGGCTGCGGTGTCACTCGCCGCACTGGCAGATGCATTCCCATTGAGTGGCATTGAGGGCGACGTCAGCCTGCAATTCGAAGAACTCGTGATCAAAGGTGGCGTGCCGGTCGAAGCCACCGGCACGATCAACATTGCGAATCTCGTCTCGCGATATCTTTCTCCAACACCGCTCGGTGATTACCGGGCCGAGTTTCAGACAGCGGACGATGGCATTCTGGCCTCTGTTGAAGCCATCAGCGGCGTGCTCGAACTTGCCGGGACGATCAGGCTGACGCCAGACCGGAATTACGAATTTATCGGCCAGGTTGCGGCCAAGCCAAATGCACCGCTCAATATCACGCAGCAGCTACAGTATCTCGGCACGCCGAATTCGCGTGGCCAGCGCGAATTTCGGCTGGAAGGGCGATTATAGCGCGTCGTAGGAGCCCGTCCTGACGGGCGATTTTATCCAAGCGAAACCTCGCGGAATTTCTGCAGCAAGGGGAAATACAGTGCCACACGGACCGGCGCGTCGGTCAGGCTCCGGTAGAGCCGCGCGTATTTTTCCAGCTGTGCCCGGTATCGCTCCGACTCCTGATCAAGAAATCCTTCGACGTCGCCTCCTTCGTGCGAGCTGGTTTTGTAATCGATGATCCAGTGCACGCCGTCTTCATCGATGCGTACCCTGTCTATAATGACGGACTCGACTTTGCCATTCCAAAGGCCCGTCACGGCAAGTTCGGCGTGCCCCTCACCATAAAGGGTCCACCGGCCTTGCGGGTCGCTGAGGATGCCACGAAGGGCCAAATCGACACGATCGCAGATCTCCGTGATCTCTTTTGCAGGCACACCGAGTCTCTCCGACCATCGCTCATTGACCGAACGCCATTCCGCTAGCGAGTCTGCCTCCAGTTGCACGGTGCCGTCAGCGGCCTTTTGCAGCCATCGATGAACGATTGTTCCCGCATGTCGAGCGCTACTGCCGACCCAGTAATATTCAACCACCGTCTCCGCAGACATTTCCTTATTTATCGCTGTCGTGTCCGGTGTTGGCAGGGCCGGTGCATGCGGCAATTTCCACTGACTTGCAAACCGTCGCAGCAAGGGTTCGACAAGTTTGCTGTCCTCATCGGATTCGCCGGGCAAGTTGTCAGGGTTGAACGCATTTTCGAATGCCGACTCCAGTGATGGCCATATCCGGTGCAACAAACTTCCAGCATGTGGCGGACGAAAACTCTGGCCATCGCTCGCAAGCGGTACATGGCCCAGAATGTGCAAGGATTTTCTAGCCCTTGTGCATGCGACGTAAAGCAGCCTGTCCTGCTCAAGTTCGTCTTTGTCGCGTTCGGAGATTTCGATAAAGCGATGCAGCGGATCGTGCTCGAGCTCCGATCGGGAACCGACCGGACTGATGATCATGTCGTTGCTACCGTGCTGGCCTGGAAAATTCAGCCAACTCAGTACTGATTTCTCGCTTTTTCCGGCCGCCCGGCCGAGTCCGTACAGCAATACATGATCGAATTGCAGGCCTTTGGCCCTGTGCATGGTCATTACCTGTAGCCGGCAGTCAATGCTCGCGGTACTCGACACGCGCTCATCATCGAGCAAGCTCTCCAGATTGGCAACGTCTGCGAGCGTCCCTGCCGTCTCGAATTTATCGACGACAGACAGGAACCGATATATGTTTTCCAGTTCCTCTTCGCCGTTCAGGAATGCCGGACCGCCGAGTGAGAACCAGGCCACCTCAAGCCGTTCTCTTAGAGATTCGCCAGCATTTCTATCCAGCTGTCGCTGCATCGTTTGAACGAATGCCTGCACTCGCTTCGTCGACTCCGTACTGAGCCGGGAGCTCAAATCCTCGCTTCGTAAAAGATCCCAGACAATGCTTTGCGAATCGTTTTTCAAGATCCGGTGCAAGTCGTCCCAGGTCAATCCAACCCAGGGACCACGCAGCAATGCCAGCCACGCGATTCGATCGCCCAGGTGACACATTGCCCGAGTCAGGGCCAGGATATCGATGATTTCGGGCAAATCGGTCAACCTGTCGATCTCTACAGCTTGATAGGGGATGTCCGCGTTGCGCAGCGCGGCGAGTAAAGGCGGCAAGACCGTCCGACTGCGGACGAGTACGGCGATCGTGTCGTCCCCACCCAAGTCCAAACAGGCTCTCAGGACATCGACGCCCTCCTCCGCTTCGACTGCCGAACTGCTGCCGAACAATGGATGAATTCTGCAATCGCCTTTTCCGGCATGTTCCTCAACCGACACGGCCTCAGTGTAAGCAATCGCGCCAGCGGAAACGTCGTCGTGGGCAGGCAGCGTTTCTTTAAACGTGTTGTTGAACCAGCGCACCAGATTCTCGCCTGAGCGAAAGTTCCGTCTCAGCACTAGCGGTGCCAGCGAGAGATCGGCAATGCCCTGGTCTCTTGCAATAAGAAACTGACCGACTTCCGCGTTTCGAAACCGATAAATCGACTGCATTGGATCACCGACGCAAAAGAGTGTTCGACCATCGCCATCTATCCAGCCGGCGACGAGTTTCTCCAGAAAATTATACTGGGATATGGAAGTGTCCTGCATTTCGTCTATCAACAGATGACTGATCTGATAGTCGAGCAGGAGCGCCATATCTCCCGGGTCGTCAGTACTGCCGAGCGCCATGTTCGCGGCCAGCGCAACCTCGGTGTGATCGACGACGCCGCGTTCGCCGAAGATTCGGCGAAGCTCGGTCACCGCGAGCGGCAACAGGTTCAACAAGGCAAGCAAGACATCCCATTGCTCATCGCTGTAGCGATGCGGCGGCAGTTCACGAACTCTGTGCAAGCTCTTCCGCAACTCGTGCTGGTCGCGGAGATCTTCGAGTAGCGCGAGAATCTCCTTTTTCTCCCCGTTGTCCTGAGCCGGGAAACCATCCTTTTTGGTGACGATCTTCCGCCAGGTTCCCGACTTCGTCAGCAAGAGTTCGGCGATACTGCACCAGCCCGGCGTTGCATCCGAATCCGTTCCCGGTAAGTCCGCCAGGCCGGTTAGCAAGGCCAACGGATAATCCGGATTGATTTGGCGCAAGTTCTCCGCCGCGTAGTCTGCCAGGCGCAACAATGCCCTTGTCAATCCGGCGGGCATCAGGCCCCTGACGAGCTCAAGTCGCTCCACGACGACTTCGCTAATACGAATCTCGAGCTTGCCTCGGATGGCTTCGATACACTCGCCCCCCGAGGTGCCGGCTCCGACGAAGCCTAACCACTGATCCCGCGTTTCCAGCATGCGTGCGACGTATTCGATATAGACGCCGGTGTTATTGTCGAGATGTACGAGCGTTCGTTCAACGGCGTCCCTCATGCGGTCGGAGGTCGCCAGCCAGTCGAATGTTGCGGCGGCTGCAGTTCGGTAAATCGCCTGCATCTCGGAATCCGCGAGTGTTATCGGCGCGCCTCCCAGTGTGGAGCTAAGGGGCAGCGACCTCGCTATTCCCGCGCTGAGCGCATCGAGAGTCAGGATGCGCATACGCCTTGGAAACTCGTTTAGTTTCCATTCAAGCTCCGCGTCGCGTTCGAGCACTGCCTTCGCTGCATCAAAAGTGAGGCGCTCATGCGCTTTGGCCGGCTGCGCGCCGCTTTTCCCGATCGTCAAGGCCTCGAGTACACGTAGCCGCATTTCTGCCGCCGCTTTTCGCGTAAAAGTAATAGCAACGACTTCTTCCGGATTATTGACGATGGCCAGCAGCTTCAGATAGCGCTGAATGAGGAGTTCCGTCTTTCCGGAACCCGCCGGCGCCTGAACGATATATGAGTGCGTCACGTCCAGCGCACTCAGACGTGCAGTCCGATCCAATGCTATCAGTTGACTATCGCTCAGCACGTAGTCGCTCCTCGAAACGGCTCAGGATGTTTAGCGGCCTGGTCTTGTCGCTCGGCAGATTCAAGTTGATGCGGACATCACCTTTCGCAATCTGCTGCATCGCAGTCGCAACACGTTCTTGCCAGGCGGTCAGCCGCATTGCCCACTGATCGGCACGTTTCGCATCCCACTCACCGCTGGCAGCCGCACCGCTGTACTTGATTGATCGACTGTCGATATTGATTAGTACGAGGCCGCCGATATTCTCCTCGAGGGCACATGCATAGACAACGAGCTGAAGGTCAAGCGGGTCGCCGCTGCGATTCAGGAAATTCTTGGGCTGGCCGGTCTTATAGTCGGCGACAATTAGCGACTCATCGGACAGACGATCGATCCGATCGACTCGCAGTGTGAGCCGAACGCCAAATTGTTCAAATTCGATTTCCTGTTCGACGTTATCGATGGTAAACGTCGACCGTGTCAGTTCTTCATCGACGAATGTCTTGACAAGCGTAAGAAGCCGATCGCGCTCGAGTGCCAGGATCCTTCGAAGAACCGGGTCCGCATGCCACAAGTATTCTTTGAGCGATGCATCAACCGCCTTCAGGATGCGCTCCTGGATATCCGACCCGGTCCACTGCCGGATCGCATCCTGCGATGGTCTTTCAGCAAACAGCACGTGCAGTACTTTATGAATCAGATTGCCTCGTTGTTGCGGCGACAACCCGGTAGCCACCGTGTTGAGTTCGGATACGCGCAAGCGTCCGTGTGCAAACGCCGAAAATGGCTCTGTTACCTGGCGTTGCACGGTATATGCGCCCCCTGCAACGAACTCGTCCTGCTGTACGGCGGGAACCGGGTCATCTGCAGGTATTTCCGTGTCATGACTGCCGACGAGTTCGACTGCATGCCAACCGGGATCCTCAACCCAATCCTCAATCACGGCCTGGTATCGGGCGATCAGCGGGCTGGCCGAATTTTCGAATTCCTCGCTTGATTGTGGCCAGCTCAAGCTCACGCGGTCGGCGCTTTTCACCAAACGGTCCAGGACTCTTTGTGAATACTCCAGGGTGTCGTCTGGCGTCGAGTCAGGCATCGAGTACTGTCGCTGCAGTTGCCTGGATACGAGCATCAGTGGATGCGTCGCCGGCGGCCAGTTGTCCGCGTCGAGACCAGACACCCACAAACTATCGAAACTCATGCCGGCGGCTTCAAGCGGCCCGAGCAGCCGGATGACGCCGGGCTGTGTCTGCGGCTGATAAATCGTGTCGCTGGCTAGCGCGGCAAGGCGGCTGCTCGCCTCGGCAAAAGTCACCTTTGGACAGACGATCTCCAGCCTGGCCAGGTCATTGAGCAATTCGCGCCAGCGATTCAGCAACTGAAATTCATCGCTAGCCAGCGTTCTCGAGCCCGGCCACCCGAGGTCATCCAACAGCTTGTCAATCTTGTCCGCCCACGCAGCCGGGTTGGCTTTGTCGTCAGCGCCAGCCTGGAATGACCTAAGGCGTTCCACGCCCTCAAGCCATGCCGCAGCGTCTGCATCGACGGCCCGTCGTTTGAACAAACGATGCAGGGCTGACGGCGTCCAGGGCTGGTCCGGAAGTCGACGCAGATACATCTCGAGTTTGCATCGACCCGATGTTTCCTGCGCGGACATGAATTGTGTGCGCAGTAACAGGCTGATCTCGCTAAAGGACAGACCTCGATGTACCCATTGCAACAAGAGCAATGCAATGCTTATTACCGGGTAGTCCGAGAGGCGCCGGCCATAGGACGTGTTTACGGCTGTCCGCAGATCCGCGCCGCCGTATTGCCAGCCGGGCGCAAGGCCTTCTCTTATCAGTCTTTCGGTTGTTAAGGCGTTTCTGTCCAGCGAAGAGGAAACGATGCCAACAGTCGCGGAGGGATTCTCCGTTAACTGCCGCCGTGCCCAGGCGCCTGCCGCGCGCAGCTCTGCGTCCGCATTGGCGAATGCGGCAACCAGAACATCCGCTGCAGCTGCATCGACTTGTGCCTCACTCACGACACAGCCGATATCTGCCATGATCGCAAACAAATGTTCAACCGCCGGCACCAGGCGGTCGAAACCTGCATAGACCACACGTTCGGGCGCGGGGACTGCCCGGCTTTCGATAAGGCCCGCTACTATGCCTGCGACCTGTGCGTCGTCGATCCAGTTGTTATCGGCAAGAATCGCCTGGTACTTTCGCGCGGCTGCAGCGAAGAGTTGTTCGTCCTGACTCCGGGCCTCGGTCGAGACTTCGCTGAGTGACACTCGCCAGTCGTGGAGGCGTTGCCAGGATTGTCTGGCTGGTCGAACGAGCCCGCCGATATTGAGCAGTGAAGCGCCTGCCTGCTCTTTCAGACATCGCTCCCAGATAATCCCGCTCGCGTGGCCAGCGAGGACGATCGGTAAGGAATCGGCTGCCGCATTAACGGTCGATGTAAGCCAGTCATCCAGGAATCTGATATTGGGCGATAGCCAGGCTTTATTGCCAAGCGCCAGTTGTTCATTGCCGTATTCTGAATTCAGAACGCGCGCGAGCCGGCGGCTTGCAGTAATGACAATGCTGTTGTTTTCGACCGCCTCAGATAACCACTGATACATCGAATCTTCGACTTGCTTTCCTGCTGCGGCTTTTATTTCAATTCTGCGCTTCTAAAGTACTGACTGAGCGATGAGTCGATTCTTGAGAACACCTCATGAACAGTGAGCCCGACAATCATATGGCACCGGAATCATACAGCCTCGCGATTTCTTTGTCGGAATAGCCGAGATCATCTTTGAGTACCTCGGCTGTGTGCTGCCCCAGGACCGGCGGTGCCAGCTTGTATTCGACCGGCGTGTCCGAAAATCGAACAGGATTCGCGACAGTCGGCACTTCGCCGGCCAGTGAATGGTTCAAGCTTCTTACGATCCGCCGCTCCGCCACCACCGGGTCCGAAAATACCTGGGCAAGATCATTGATTGGGCCGGCAGGAATATGCAGGGAGGCAAATCGATCCAGCCAGTATGCCGTTGTCTCACCCGTGAGCCGTCCCGCGATGATCTGAATCAGCTCATCCCGATTCTCGATTCGTGCCGAGTTTGCCGAGTACCTCGGATCCTCTGCGACTTCCGGACAACCGAGTGACGCGCAGCAATTCGCAAACTGGCTGTCATTGCCAACGGCCAGCATCAGGTATCCGTCGGCAGTCTGAAATGCCTGGTACGGGACGATGTTCGGATGGGCTGTGCCGCGTCGGTCGGGCGGCGTTCCGGTCAGCAGGTAGTTCATGTTCTGATTTGCCAGCCAGGCGACCTGGCTGTCAAACAGGGGAACGTCTATGTGCTGACCGCGACCACTTTGCTCCCGTGCGACCAGGGCCGCAAGAACCGCGCTCGCGGCATACATCCCCGCCATGATGTCGGCAATGGCAACGCCAACCTTGGTCGGGCGTCCGCCTTCAGCATCGCTCTCGCCGGTTATGCTCATCAGCCCGCCGGCAGCCTGGATCATCGCGTCATAGCCCGGCTCACCAGATTTCGAACCCGACTGCCCGTACGCCGAGATCGAACAATAAATAAGTGTCGGATTCAGTTCGCAGAGAGTGGTCGCATCCAGGCCGTAGCGCTGCAGTGATCCGACTTTATAATTCTCCAGCAAAACATCGCTCCTGGTGACCAGCTTTCGGATCAGCTCCTGCCCCAGAGGGTGCGCCAGGTTGACTGTTACTGAACGCTTGTTGCGATTGGTCGACTGGAAGTAACCTGCTTCTTTCGTGTCGTTGCCAGCCGAATCGCGCAGCCACGGCGGCCCCCAGCTCCTGGTGTCGTCACCAACACCGGGACGCTCGATCTTGATGACTTCGGCGCCGTAGTCCGCAAGCAGCTGGCCCGCCCATGGTCCGGCAAGCACACGGCTCATATCAATAACTTTCAAACTGTTTAATGGTCCGGGCATGGACAAAGCACCCGTCGTGACGGGCTCCTGCGATTGTGCATTAGTATTCAGAGCCCGGGATTGTCGAGGCGACCAGTGAAGACCGCAAGCGATTTTTTGTTTGAATACGCCACAAAAAACCCGGCCAACCCAAAGGGTTGGCCGGGCGGGTCCGCACGGAGATTGCGGATTGCGCGATTGAATCGACCGATCAGATGCCGAATCGACTCAATCTAGCTCTTCGACCTCAGCACCTGCTACAGGTTTGGGCGCCGGGGCCTGGTCGTCGGCCGGCTCTTTCCTGCCGAACCGCACGAGTAACCAATCTGCTTCATCCTCACTAATACGTCGAATCGAAGCAATTCTTGCTGTGTCCCGACCGGCTGAGTCAAAAACAAGCGCGTCACCACCGTATGGACAAAGCCGGTCGTCTCTGGAGATCGTTCCTATCTGAAACGAGCCCCTGAGTCCCCAGGCTGGACTGGATAGCCTGACAAAATAGGGCCGCTTCGGTGAAGCCCATATCAGCAGGTTCCTGTCATCCAGGGCCGTATAGTCTCGGATAGTCCGGATCGAGATGCAATCCGATCCTCGATAATCCAGGTCGACTGTGGGGTCCAAATCATCGGCCTGGGCCAGCATCAATGGTGAGAAAACACCTAAGAAAAGTACGATAATTAACTGTTTTAAAATAATTTTATCGCTCATGCTGTTACCCAGCGATGTGCCACATGGTGCCCCATCAGATCAGTGATTTTCATTGTTTGGACTGCCGGATTTGGCATTAAGTTCATCGCAAATCCGCAGCCAGTCGAACCGATGGGCTGGCCGATGTTGCGTCGCCGGCCGCCTCAGGACGCATCGGTGGCAACCGGACGATCAGGATCCAGTATCCATTCGCTCCAGGAGCCGACATACAGACGTGGCTCCGGATAGCCGGCCAGCCGTGCCGATAAGGCCAGGTGACAAGCGGTCACCCCCGAGCCGCACATGCTGACCCAGGACCCGCCCCTGTTATCTCCGAAAACCCCGGCCCAGCCTGCTTTCAGTTCGTCCCGGTTTTTCCAGGTACCGTCATCGGCGACGCTTTCCGAGAATGGGTGATTTACTGCGCCCGGAATATGACCTGCCACCGGATCAATCGGTTCGCTGCCACCGGCGTACCGCAACCTCGCACGGGCATCGACGATCGGTGGCCCCCCGCCGGATTCCAGCGACGCCAGGAGCTCGTCAGTCGAAATGATAAGGCCTGCGTCGGGCAGCGGCCGAAATTGCGCCCGGACAAAGGTTTCGTCTCTGTGAGACACGGGATATCCCGCTTTCTGCCAGGCGCCATAGCCGCCATCCAACACGGCAACGTGCTCGTGGCCAAGCCATCTCAGCATCCACCACAGCCGGGCCGCTATCGCGCCGCTCGAGTGATCGTAAACAATGACCTGTGAATCGTTGCCGATGCCCCATGCAGACAATGTCAGCGCAAATGCGTCGGCCGCAGGCAAAGGATGCCGACCCGTCGCAGCAGTGACTGGCCCGGCGAGGTCCTGGTCGAGATTGGCATGTTGAGCGCCCGGAACGTGGCCCTGCCCATATTCTTCGCGTCCTTTCGCCGGCTGCATCAGGTCAAAACGGCAATCCATTACCCGCCAGTGCGGCTCGCTCCATTGTCGTCTTAGCTCGTCAACGCTGATCAAATAATTGTAACTGGTCATTGCCGGCGGATGTCCTGTCAAAAAGAGCCGAACCGTGGCGAAATGTTATATCTGCCTTGTACAGCGGTTTGTCCTCGGAGACAATATGCCATGCGCAGTCCTGCGGCTGTCGGCGATAATTTCAATTCTATTCGAAACCAGGAGAACGTTTCGTGGAAAGAATACTTGTGGGTCTGAAACGCGTGGTTGATTACAACGTGCGGGTCCGGGTCCGATCGGACGGTTCCGGCGTCGAAACAGACGGCGTCAAGATGAGTATCAATCCTTTCGACGAAATCGCCCTCGAAGAAGCATTGCGCATGAAGGAACGTGGCGAAACCAACGAGGTCGTGGTCGTCTCGATTGGTGGCAGTGAGTGTCAACAACAGCTGCGTACAGGGTTGGCAATGGGCGCTGACAGAGCCATTCTCGTCGAGACTGCGGAGCCCGTGAATCCTCTGACCGGCGCAAGAATATTCCAGGCACTGATCAAGAGAGAGACGGCGGAGCTGGTGCTTCTCGGTAAGCAGGCGATTGACGACGACAATAACCAAACCGGTCAGATGCTTGCCGCGCTCTGGGGACGGCCGCAGGCGACCTTTGCATCGAAGATTGAACTGAATGGATCGACTGCCAGGGTTACGCGTGAAGTGGATGTCGGCCTCGAGGTGATTGACGTTGACTTGCCCGCGGTTATCACGACTGACCTTCGTCTGAATGAGCCGCGTTACGTGAAGCTTCCAGACATCATGAAAGCGAAGAAAAAAACCCTGGATCAGATACCCGTCGCCGATCTTGGCGTCGAATCGGCAGCATCAATAACGGCGGCCGCCTTCGAACCACCCGAACAACGTCAGAAAGGCGTCATCGTAAAAGACGTCGCAGAACTTGTCGCCGCACTAAAAGATAAAGGCCTGGTGTAATGTCGAAAATACTCGTAATTGCGGAACACGACGGATCATCCCTTAACCTCAGCACCGCGAAGTGCATGGCATGTGCCAGCAAGCTGGCCGATGCCGAAATCGATGTGGCCGTATTCGCCGATGGCGGCACTGATATCGCCAATGAAGCAGCTCAACTGGATTCGGTAAGCAAGGTCCTGCTTGTCGATTGTCCGGCGAACCAGTATCCACTGGCAGCGGTCATAGCTCCGCAGCTTGTCGCGATGGCGGACGGCTATTCGCATCTGCTGGGCCCCTCAACGACTTTCGGTAAAGACCTGATGCCCAGGGTGGCAGCTTTGCTTGGCGTGAATCAGATCAGCGACGTGATGACGGTATTGGGCACTCACAAGTTCAAGCGCCCAATTTACGCGGGCAACGCAATACTCACGGTCGAGGCACCCGATGACAGACCGGTGGTCGCAACCGTCAGGACGGCTTCGTTCAGGAGCGTCGGCTCCGGCAATTCCGCAAGCGTTGAACAGGTATCTCTGGATGCCGATATTCCCGATCACACGCGGTTCGTCGAGTTGCAGGCGGGACAATCCGATCGGCCGGATCTACAGACGGCGACAAAAGTCGTCTCGGGCGGTCGCGCCCTCGGCAGCAGCGAGAATTTCGACCTCATATTCAAGCTGGCCGATGCGCTCGGTGCCGGTGTCGGCGCATCGCGCGCGGCAGTCGATGCCGGCTATGTCGCCAACGAAATGCAGGTTGGCCAGACAGGCAAGATTATTGCGCCGGAGCTCTACATCGCCATTGGAATTTCGGGTGCAATTCAGCATCTCACCGGCATTAAGGATGCAGGCACGATCGTTGCGATTAACAAAGACGAGGATGCACCGATATTTGAGGTAGCCGACCTCGGCATCGTCGGCGATCTTTTTCAGATCGTTCCGGAGTTCGAGGAAGCCATCGGCTCCTGATCGCGGCGGTGCACGATGCGCGACCGAGGAGCCTGGACGGCTCCGTGTTCACCTACCTTCGGTAGTTCATGTATTCAGAGATTCGCCAGAACAGATTCGGCGGAACTCACTTCGAACTTGCCCGGCTCCTCTACAGCTACGTGAGTTGCAACACCGTCGTCGACGATAATCGCAAATCGCTGGCCACGCATGCCCATGCCGAAACCAGTGGCGTCCATCTCGAGACCGAGTGCGCTTGCGTATTCGCCATTGCCGTCGGCGAGCATCGATATCTTATCGCCAACGCTCCTGTCTTTACCCCAGGCATCCATCACAAAGATATCGTTAACGGCCATGCAGGCGATCGTGTCAACGCCTTTGGCAAGAATTTCGTCGGCGTGATCGACAAACCCCGGCACATGATTCATGGAACAGGTCGGCGTAAACGCACCCGGAACCGAAAAAAGAACCACTTTCTTGCCGCCAAACAAATCCTCCGTCGAAACCGCTCCGGGTCCTGCAGCGGTCATCACTCCGAATAGACCGGACGGCATTTTTTCTCCTGCTTGTATTGACATGAGACTCCTCCTGAGACGGCGGAGTACCGCCGCTGTTCCCGTGATTACTCGTATTTTATCGTTTTGTAAGGTTTTCTCTACTTATGCTTCGTTGTCTGCGACATGGACAATCAGGCCATCCAGATCATCATTCATTTCAATCTGGCATGTCAGGCGGCTATTGTCCTTTCTCTCATAGGCGGCGTCGAGCATGCTGTCTTCCATGTCATCCATTTCGGGCAGCCGATCGAGCCAGCTTTCATCGATGTAGCTATGACAGGTGGCACACGCACACGCGCCACCACATTCGGCAACGATACCCTCGACGTTGTTGTTGATCGCCCCTTCCATTACCGAATAGCCGTTTTCAACTTCGACTTCGATACGTTCGCCGGCTGGCATGATGTACGTGACCTTCGGCATTACTTGTTCCGGATTAAAGGGGCGCCATTGTAGGGAGGTTGACCGAGTCCGGTCAACGTCCCGTCTGGTTGATCAGGTGCGTGATTCCCGCCCCGCTTGACGCGTAAGCGTATTCGGTCCGCGATGTCCCCGGATCAGAACCTGCCGCTGGCTTCGCGACGCTTCGCCAGCTCTCGAAGCTGTTTTCGAGCGGCCGCTTCGGCGAGTGCGATTTGCTCGTTCCGCCTGATGTCGCTGTTAATCACATTGATCCACTGATTAGAGATTCTGGCCGAACGTCGCGTCTTCCGCGCCTCACGAAACGCACGGATCGCCGCGCTGTATTTCTGCTGGTTATAGAGGCACATGCCCAAAGAAATCTGGGCATTGTCGGGGCTCTTGATGCCGCCCTTTCTCAGACCGGCCTGGACCGCGGATACGCACTCCGCGTAACGGCCGAGGTTCAAATACGCATTGCCGAGCCTCAGGTCCAACTCGCCTTCATTACTCAGCCTGGCGGCTTCCTTGAGTGCAGGAATGGACTTCTCGTCTTCCTGTGCAAGAGACCAGGCCTGCGACAGCAACCGGTAATTCTTGGCATTTCGCGAGACTCTGCCATTTTCCATTTCGTAGTCGATCAATGTCGCTGCTTTGTAAGGAACCTCGTGCTGCATATAGAGCTGCGCCATCGTCACGAGCTCGGATTCTCTTTCCAGCATTTTCTGGGTGTGCGCGGCGTCGTAGGACGCGAACAGGTTGTTTTCCTCGCCCAGCTCCGTATAAGCCCCGGCGAGCGAAAACCAATATCGTTTCTTCGGCCAATTGACCAGCATGATTTTCTGGATGTCACGTACTTTGCGATAGTCCTCCTGCTGAAAATACGCGAAATTCAAAAGAACGTACCAGTCTTCCTTGACCG
>JAZFPY010000159.1:0-2114 GCA_036444875.1 Woeseiaceae bacterium
TTTTGTTTCAGATTTCGGGCCAACCATCCCGGGTAACTACGACCTCATCCTGACGCTGCCCGGCGAGAAAACCTTGATTGCGGGACCGATACGGGTCGATCTCGTCAACGGTGATGTGGTCGAGTTATTAATTTTGGATACGGTGGATCCAACGATCGCCGAGGTCGCGATAACAAGTTTCTAGTCGCTGTTTGAGCCGGCAAAAAGATAAGCTGCAAGCAGGGTGGCAATACCGCATCATCGCCCGTCAGGACGAACTCCTACCCCTCTCTTTTGACACCGTCGTATATCGCCCGTCAGGCAGGTGAATGCTCCTGCAACAGCTGCACTCCCGCTATCTGTTGGAGCCCGTCCTGACGGGCGATTTCATTTTGAGGCAATCGCAGCTTCGACGTAGGCGGCCCTGTCGTTCGCCGCATCGCCCTGGCCGAAATCCTTGGCGTTGTACATGGCCTGGTCGGCCACGCTAATAAGGTGCCAGAGCTCTTCGCCATGCGTGGGCATCAGGGCGATGCCGATGCTCGCCGCGCACTCTATTTCCTCACCCTGAATGATGTAGGCCTCGCAGGTGGTCTCCACGAGCCGCTCGGCCACGTGTTTCGCATCGTGAACACTGACGCCGGGAAGCACGATCGCAAACTCGTCGCCGCCGAGTCTGGCAAGAATATCATTCGGCCGCAGGCAGGACTCGAGGCGATGGCCAAAGGCCTTCAGGAGCGCATCACCAGCCTGGTGACCGAAGCGGTCATTGATTGTCTTGAACTGGTTGAGGTCGAGGTACACCACGGCGCCCTGGTCGTATCGCGCGATACTTTCGGCCGCTTCCTTCTCAAAGCCGCGCCGGTTCAGGACACCGGTCAGCGGGTCGCGCAGTGCGTCGGCCAGAATTTTGGTCTCGTTGCGCTTGCGTTGCGTGATATCGATGAGCGTCACCGAGAAATCCTGACCGACCGGCTCGCCGACAATGCGTATCCAGGTCTCGCCCTCCACCGCATCCATCGTCGTCTCGTAACCGATGCTCGAAGCAGAACGATGTTCACCACCGAATTCCTCCAGGAGTCTACCGGGCTCCAGCAGATGCAGTTTTTCGAGCGGCATTCCAACCAGCGTCGCGTTGCCGCTTAGCAGGAACTGCTCGGCGGCACGGTTGGCGAATATGCAGCGAAACTTCTTGTCACTGTCATTCTGATCGCGTGCGAAGCGCAGGATACCGTTGGACGAGTGCTCGACGAGCGATCGAATCAGGTGTTCGCTGTCGGCCAGCGCCCGGAGCGCGCGCTTTCTCTCCGTGACGTCGCGGCAGACAACCACCGTGCCCTGATCCTGGCCGGCGGGACCGGTCACCGGCGCACTGTTGAGCTCGAAATAACGGTCGCTGTGCATGCGCACCGTTTGTATCAGGTCTCTTTCGGCCGCACGTTTGAGTACCGACTGCACTTCCGGCAGGTCTTCCCAGAGGCGCTGCCCGACCAGCTCCGCCTCACTGGATTCCAGCAACTTCTGTGCCGGCTGATTAGCGCTGACAATACGCTGCGACTTGTCAAGGACGATAATCGGGTCACGCACATGGTCGAACATCGTCTGGTACACCAGCGGGCTGAAGTCGTAGACACGCAGCTTGAGGCTTGCCCACCAGTACATCGGCAGCAGTATGACCAGTGTCGATGAGGTGAACGGAAAATCGAGGGGGCCGATCTTGAGCAGGACATTGCCAATGCTCACGCCGTACGGCAGTACGATACAAAGAAGCAGCAAACCTACTTTTCTGCGATGTGCGCGCGCAATCGTCGGCATGCGGCCCATCAGGGCGACAACTGAATAACCGAACAGCCCATAGGTGAAAGGCACATGCACCCGGTTGAACCAGAAGTGCTCATTAACGTCCGTAAAACGGCTGCCATCCGCCGTTTCGATGATGGTCCAGATCAGGTGGTGCAGCGGATTGGTGATAGCCAGGATCGTGGTGGCTACCGGCACGACCCACAGGACACCCAGCACAAGCGCACTGGGTGGACCAACGGTGTATTCCCGGTAGATGGTATAGAGAACGATCGGCAGAAAACCCGAACTGAAGAAGGTCAGCGTCCGGCCAATGCCATACATATTTTCGTCGG
>JAZFPY010000160.1:0-6591 GCA_036444875.1 Woeseiaceae bacterium
GCCGCCATTGCCAGGAGTACGGCGGCCCAAAGAAACTTAAATTTCGTGCTCATAAACGAGATTTCCTCGATCGATCATCGCATGCGGGATCGATACTACTTCTAAACGGCTGAATCGGCCGTGAACATGAACGATATTCGCCTTGGCGGTCATGATATCCGCTTTAACAGAGGACAACGAGAGTTGTCGAAAAGTTCCGACTGGTCTGCAGGATCGCCGCCGGCGCATCACTATAAGATGCGCGGCGGCGGCGGATGCTCGCAATTTTCGGTCGCGTTTCCCCTCGATTCTGTCAGGCTGCTTCTACGGTAATACGTCGCGCCAGAACCTCGGGCTGCTTCGGAATAGTGATCTCGAGAATGCCATTGTTGCTCTTCGCAGTAATGCCTTCGGCATCCGCTGTTTCCGGGAGCGTAAACCGGCGGTAAAATTTGCCACTGATTCGTTCTACCCTCTTGAGGCCTTCATACTCATCGCTGGTCTCGCTGTGCCGTTCGCCCGACAGACTCAAAACGTCAGCATCCATACTGACTTCGATTTTGGCCGGATCGACGCCGGGCACCTCCGCCTGGAGTACAAATCTGTCTTTTTCCTCAACAATATCAACAGCTGGCACCCAATCGGCTACCGTGTTGTCAGCGTCGGGCAACGTTGTCCGGCGGCCCGCAAGAGGCAGCAGATCGCGCTGCATGAGATCGAAAAGTGTCCATGGTTCATACCTGCGTATATTCATTTTTAACTCCTAAAATACCAGCACATCTTTTGCTCATAAGGCCCTGAAAAGGCCATGAGAAAATGCATCATTGCGGACTGAAATAAGGCCGCGGAAAGGCATTTCAAGTGCCCGAATAAGCTCGTCAAGGGCAGAAATTCGGGGTAGAAAAGATGCCTTTGAGGCGGCAAAAGGCGCGTTTCGTGCTGGATGTGATACCACTAGATATAGTGATAAAAAAATTTCACAAAAGTGTCATTTTTTTCGTCAATGTTTTAAAGCACTTACTGCAGTAGTAGCAATAACATATTGAATTGCCTATATTAATAGCTTGTGGAAAAAAACCATCAAAGTCTTGACAGTGGCTCCATGCAGGCATAATCTTCAGCCTTAGTAAGCACAAGATCTTGTGCCTGCCATAACGAAGATTAGATGCCATTTTTGGCACTCGCCGCTAAAAAATTAGTAAGTGGTGAGCCGGTAACTATTCGCCCGAAAAAGGGCTGGATAGATGAGTCGAAGTCAAAATGTTGGGGTCTCCTTAGGGAATTTAGGGGAGTTTGGGACGAAATGAAGTCCGCTGTTCATGTCGACGCTAATTCTGTAGCCGACATTATTTTTCAGCCTGCGTCGCTCGATATTTGGGAAGCAAAATATCGTCTGAGAGCGAAAGACGGAACCAGGGTAGACGAGACAATAGACGACACCTTCAAGCGTGTCGCACGTGCGCTCGCGGAAGTCGAGGAAGAACCGCTTCGCGACAAGTGTTTCGATGAGTTTCTCTGGGCATTGAGAAGTGGTGCCATCCCGGCAGGGCGAATCATCTCGAATGCCGGCGCCCAGGAACACAAACCGGCTACCTCGACGATCAACTGCACGGTGTCGGGTACGGTTGCCGATTCGATGGACAACATTCTGAACAAAGTCCACGAGGCCGGGCTGACGCTTAAGGCCGGTTGCGGCATCGGCTACGAGTTTTCCACCCTGAGGCCCAAAGGGGCCTACGTTACGGGTGCAGGCGCGTACACGTCGGGGCCGCTGTCGTTTATGGATATCTACGACAAGATGTGTTTCACGGTCTCATCGGCCGGGGGTCGGCGCGGTGCGCAGATGGGTACGTTCGATGTCGGCCATCCGGACGTCATGGATTTCATACGTGCGAAACGTGAGGCCGGCCGCTTGCGGCAGTTCAATCTGTCGCTCCTGGTTACCGAGGAGTTCATGCAAGCGGTCAAGAACGACCAAGACTGGAAGCTCGCTTTTCCGGTGACGCCGAAAGAAGTTGAGCAGGATGGACTGGATGTCCACGATGAAAAGCAGTTCGTTTGGCGGGAGTGGCCGGAGCCGGACAACTACGTGTGTAGACCGGATGGCCTGGTGGCCAGCAAGATCTATCGTAGTATACCGGCGCGCCGGGTGTGGGATGTCATCATGGCAGCGACCTACGATTACGCCGAGCCCGGATTTGTGTTGATCGACAAGGTCAACGAAATGAATAACAACTGGTTCGTCGAGAACATTCGGGCGACGAATCCTTGCGGTGAGCAGCCACTGCCACCGTACGGCTCCTGCCTCCTTGGCTCGATCAATCTCACGAAGTTTGTGCTGGAGCCGTTTACGGAGCAAGCCAGATTCGACTGGGAAGAATTCAAGAAGGTCGTGAAGGTCTTCACGCGCATGCTTGATAACGTCGTCGAGATAAACGGCCTGCCGCTTCCGCTACAGCGCAATGAAATCAGCCGCAAGCGCCGCCACGGCATGGGTTTTCTGGGGCTGGGTTCGTCGATCACGATGCTACGCATGAATTATGGCAGCAAGGATTCCATCAGCTTCACCGAGGAAGTCGCGCGGCAGCTGGGACTCGCCGGATGGGAGGCCGCGCTGGAGCTGGCAAGAGAGAAGGGTCCGGCACCCATCATGGACGAGCTGTTTGAGGTGACTCGGGAAATGCTTGCCAAGCGCCCTGAAATGGCGGAAGACGGCTACAAGATAGGCGACAAGGTGCCGGGACGTATTCTACACAGCCGTTACAGCCGCTATATGCAGCAGATAGCACAGGAAGCGCCGCAGCTGGTTGATGAGCTGGCAGAGGTTGGCGCACGGTTCACGCACCATAGCTCGATTGCCCCGACGGGAACGATTTCGCTGTCGTTGGCGAATAATGCGAGTAACGGTATCGAGCCGAGTTTCGCGCACCACTACTTCAGGAACGTAATACGGCAGGGTAAGAAGACGAAGGAAAAAATCGACGTGTATTCCTTCGAGTTACTCGCATACCGGGGTCTCGTGAACCCGCTGGCAATGCCCGAGGGTGCCGGGACAGAGGGGAATTCGGAAGCAGAACTGCCGGATTACTTTGTGACGGCGGAGGACATAACGCCAACTGCCCATGTCGATATTCAGGCGGCGGCTCAGAAGTGGATCGATTCGTCCATTTCAAAAACAGCTAATGTTCCCAGCGATTATCCATATGAGGATTTCAAAAACATTTACCTGTACGCCTATGAGCAGGGTCTGAAGGGCTGCACGACATTCCGCTTTAATCCGGAGGCGTTTCAGGGTGTGTTGGTCAAAGAGAAAGACCTCAAGAACACCATTTACTCGTTCACGCTCGAAGATGGTTCCGAGATCGAGCTGAAAGGTGACGAAGAAATTGAATATGACGGCGAAGTGCATACTGCCGCCAATTTGTTTGATGCATTGAAAGAAGGCTACTACGGTAAGTTTTGACCCGTTAGGAGCCCGCACTGACGCGATATATAGCTGCTTCGCCAGGGCCTGACTCGCACTACAGGTTTAGGAAAAACTCGATGAGTACGAAAAAGATTGGCAAGAAAATCGTTGGCTATGCGGTGAAACGGCCTGCGGACGAAGCTACGGCCACACAAAAACCCGAGTTCAAACGGGAACAGTCTGACTCGGGTGGCGCAGAAATCATCCGCATGCACGAGAAGCTCGAGCGCCCGGAGATGCTCATCGGTTCAACCTACAAAGTAAAAACACCGGTGTCCGATCACGCAATGTATATAACGATCAATGACATCGTTTTGAATCGGGGTACGGAGCACGAGAAACGCCGCCCCTTCGAGATATTCATCAATTCAAAAAACCTTGATCATTACCAGTGGATTGTAGCGCTGACTCGTATTATTTCTGCCGTCTTCCGTAAAGGTGGCGACGTGACATTCCTTGTGGACGAACTCAAGGCGGTGTTCGATCCGCGCGGTGGCTACTGGAAGCCCGGTGGTACGTTCATGCCGTCGATCATTGCGGAACTCGGTTACATCGTCGAAAAGCACCTGATCTCCATCGGTCTCCTTGCAGCGCCGGAGCTCGATGAAAACCAGAAAAAGCTGATTGCAGAAAAAAAGGCGGAATTCGAAGCCAGCAAGAAGCAGCAGGATGCTTTTTCCGAGAGCGAATATCCCGAAGGCGCACAACTGTGTCTGAAGTGCAGCAGGGCGGCTGTCGTCATGATGGATGGGTGCCGAACCTGTTTGAGTTGCGGCGACTCCCAATGCGGATAAGGGGCTAGCGTCCAGCTACTATTTGTGGGAACGTCCTGAAGGAGCCCGTCCTGACGGGCGACTTACACGGGTCCATCAATCGCCTGTCAGGACGGGCTCCCACAGAGGCCTTCCTCGCACTTATCTGCCGATGCGTTTTGCCTACGTTCTTTTTACCTATCTGCTTTCGCCGCTGTACGCGATGTATTGGATTTTTCGCGGCTTCGCCAATCGTGCTTACTGGGACCGGCTGGGCCAACGGCTCGGCAGGGGGTATCCCGTCCTGTCCGAGGGCAGCATCTGGATCCACGCAGTGTCTGTCGGCGAAGTCCAGGCTACGGTTCCTTTGGTACGGGCACTGCAAGATCGCTTCCCCGACCGGCAATTGCTGATCACGACGGTAACGCCAACCGGTGCTGCGAGGGTGCGTGGCCTATTTGGCGATGAGGTGGCTCATTGCTATATCCCGTTCGAAATTCCGGTGGCAGTTCGGAATTTTTTCAATTCAATCAAGCCGATCCTTGCGCTGATCATGGAGACGGAAATCTGGCCCAATCTTTATGATGCCTGTGGCAGCAGGGAGATTCCGTTGATTCTTGTCAGTGCCCGCATCTCGCCGAAGTCGGTGGGTCGCTACCGGCGCTTCATGCCATTGTTCCGTGAAACTTTGTCCCATGGCATCGTCATTGCGGCACAAAGCGAAGCCGACGCCGAGCGGTTCCGGTCGCTAGGTGCGGCGCCGGAACGAACCTGGGTAACTGGCAATATCAAGTTCGATTTCGAGCAACCGGCGGATCTCGAAGCACAGGGTGCGGCGTTTCGGCAGCAGAATTTTCCCGACAGACCAGTGTGGGTTGCTGCCAGCACTCATGACAAAGAGGAGGAGCAGGTGCTCGCGGCGCACCGGCAGCTGCTGAAAAAGATACCGGAGGTCCTGCTAATACTTGTACCAAGACATCCCGAACGAACCGGGACAGTTAAGGTGCTGCTTCGGAAAAAAGGATTCGAATACATATCGCGAACCGACGAGCGTCCATGTTCCAGGGACACAGAAGTGTTCCTTGGCGATACGATGGGCGAATTGCCGATGTTCTATGCCGCAAGCGACATTGCGTTTGTCGGCGGCACGCTGGCACCAATCGGCGGGCATAATTTGCTTGAGCCGGCTGCCCTGGGACTGCCTGTTGTAACTGGTCCCCATCTGTTTAACACGCAGGATATCGCGAATATGTTCAGCGAGCTGGGTGCGTCCGTCCAGGTTCAGGATTCAGCCGAACTGGCCGATGCGCTTGGAAAACTTTTCTGCGACCGCGGTGAAGCAGAGAAGATGGGAAGTAAAGGCCGCACAATAGTAGCGAAAAACAGGGGCGCACTTCGGCGACTCCTGAAACTGATGGAACCGCTGATCAGCAAAGTCCAAGAGGGACAAGAAACGCCAGCCTAGCTTTCATTCTCCTCTTCCTCCGCCATCGCCTTTTCCGGCGGCACTCTGTCTTCCAGCCAGCGGTCAATCTGTTCGAGATCCTGGATCTGCAAACTACCTGCGGCCTGTTTCAACAGCAATACATTACCAATATAGACATAACGGCTTTGATAGTAGTTTGTGATCGCTATAAATAATGTGCGCTGCGAGTTCAGCACATCGACGATTGTTCGGGTGCCGACGTCGAAACCTGCCTGTGTTGCCTCGAGAGCGGTCCGGCTTGAAGCGACGGCCTGCTCCAGGGCCTTTACGCGGCTGATTTCGGATAAGACACCGAGATAAGCATCACGGGTTGCCCGCTCTGTTTCGCGTGTCACGCGCTGCAATTGCTCGCGCGACGCGCGGTGCAAATATACCGCCTCCCGAACACGTGACGACGTTCGACCACCGGAAAAAATTGGAAAAGTCACCTCAAGTGCAATCGAGTCGCTCTTTCGGTTGAGGGTGGGGAAGTCCGGTATCAGGACCCCGTTTCTAACCTGATCGGTAATTGTCGAGTCCGAGTCTCCGTAACCGGCAACAAATTCCACGGTCGGATAGTGTCCAGTGCGCCGAAACGCGATTTCGTCTCGGGCAATTTGTTCATCGAGGCGGCTCGAAACGAGAACCAGGTTCTGCCCCATCGCCAGGTCGATCCAGCTTTGTTGGTCGGCGGGATTCGGGTTCGGCAATGGAAATTTCTCTCCGGGCGCCGAAAGCGCAAAGACGTATTCTCCCGTTATCTCCCTGAGAAAATTCCGCGCCGTCGCAAGCTCCCGCTTGGCCTGTATTTCCGACGCAACGGAAATGTCATATGCTGCCTGGGATTCCTGTACATCGGTGATCGCAATGAGGCCGACTTCGAAGCGCTGTTTGGCCTGCTCGAGTTGCCTGGCAATGGCCAGCCGATC
>JAZFPY010000161.1:0-9694 GCA_036444875.1 Woeseiaceae bacterium
AGCGATGTTCTGGTCCGGCTTTGAGCAGGCCGGCAGCTCGCTGAATCTTTTCGCTGATCGTTACACGGTGCTGAGTATCGGGTCGTTCCCATTGTTGTCCACGTGGTTTCAGTCACTGAATCCCGCGTTCATTATTATTTTCGCCCCGATGTATGCCTGGATGTGGGTTGCGCTGGCGAAACGGAATCTAAATCCTTCGACGCCGGCAAAATTCGGTGTCGGACTGATAATTCTTGCGCTTGGCTTCCTCGTCATGGTCGGCGCAGCGAATATCGTAGCCGCAGGAAATCAGACATTTCCAAGCTGGCTATTCTTTACCTATCTTTTCCACACGCTTGGCGAACTCGCCCTGTCACCGGTCGGCCTTTCGGCCACGACCAAGCTGGCGCCGAAGAGATATGTTGGCCAGATGATGGGCATCTGGTTTCTCGGTGCAGCGCTGGGCAACGTCGTCGCCGGACTGATTGCCGGTGAGTTCGATGCCGGGAACGTGGCTACGATGCCAGCACAATATCTGCAGATCGTGCTGACAACCGGGGGTGCCGGCCTGATACTGCTTTTGTTCACGAAGCCCATAAAGAAACTCATGGGTGGTATCGAGTAATGATTAATTATTGCCCCAGGCACTATTATTGCCCCAGGCACGCCCCCGCATAAGCCAGCTCCTGGCCGACATTTTCCATGACGCACACGTTGCTGTAGGTGTTGCCGTCACGTGCACACACCGGTTGATAGATCCGCGCGCAGTTTCTGCCCTCCGAGTCGCAAAGTCCTGCGTGGCGAATTCTGGCACCGTTACGCTCCGCCTGGCAGGCGTTGCCATAGGTCAGCCCGTCAAAGCCACAAACCGGGACGTACAAGCGTGGACATGCCCTGACGTTACACGCGCCTTCCGTAAAAGTGGTAACGCCGGCCGCCTCAGCCTCGCAGGCGTTGGCAAATGTGGTCCCGTCTGCGCCGCATACCGGCACATAAACTTTCGCGCAGTTGGCGACATCACAGATTCCGGTTCGCAGCACTGGTACGCGGTCGACATCGGCCTCACATTGATTGGAATATGTACGCGCGTTCATGCCACAAACCGGCGCGTAAGCTTCCGGGCACCCGCTCACCGTGCAGGCGCCCAGGCTGGCAAGTTCGATGCCGGCACTCAAAGCCAGGCACTCGTTGTTGTAAGTGATGCCATCGACGCCGCAAACCGGATCCACCTCCTCCGTACACGCTTCGGCAAGCTCGGGACATAGCCCTCGCGATACGACAGCGACACCGGCAGCCTCGGCAAAACACTCATTGCTGTAGCTGTTGCCATCCATACCGCAGACCGGCTCGAATTCTTCGCTGCAGGTCGCAGCGTCCGCACAGATACCCCTGGATGCGACATCCACGCCTGCCGCCCGGGCAACGCAGTCGTTGCTGTAGGTCTTGCCGTCCGCCCCGCATACGGGGTCATACTGCATTGTGCACGCCATTTCCTCTGCCCCGAGCGTCGTCGACTCACTCTTGTTTATTTCTTCGGCAAGGCACAGGTTGCTTGCGGCGAAATACAGAGCGAAGCCGGGCAAAAGAACCTGCGTAATTATTTTGTCTGTGCTGTATTTCATCGCAGCGGATTATTACGGAGTTCCGGAGCATAGATCGATTTTCGTTTCGCGGGTTCATTGTGCCTGTCAGAACCCTCATTGCGGGCGATCAGGCCGACACTGCGCTTCCCCAGTAATTGTAAGAAAGAATTCTTAGCCCCGGGATATACATTCGTTCATCGTTGACGATGTCAAATCCGCCGGCGGCAATCATCGCCGGAATATCGCGGTTCATGTTGCAGCCGCCGGCAATTTTGCTCCAGCCGGAGTTGAGCCTGTCTTGCCACCGCCTGATACCTTCATCTGGCGCAGCGCCGTGCTCGCAGAACAGCAAACGACCGCCAGGCTTCAGCACCCGTCGCATGCCTTGGAGTGCGCTTGCCGCGTCGGGGATCGTGCATAGTGTGAATGTCACAAGAACCGTGTCTACGCTGTTCGATTCAAGCGGGATTTCCTCGCCCGGCAGGTCGATAAACTCGAGGTCCAGGCTCAGGCCCCTGAGATTTTTTACCGCGAGTTTTCTCATCCCTTCAGATGGCTCCAGACCCCATAACTTCCTGACTTTATGTTGGTCGTAAAAAGGCAGGTTTAAACCACTGCCCATACCGATCTCGAGGACATCACCCTCTGCAAGCGGCACGATCTTCTCCCGCTGTTTCCTGCACGGCTTTGTCGAACAGGCCAGATCGATCACGTGTGGCAGTATTCGTTGCTCGTACCAGCTCATCGCGTTTCCTCGCCCGCCCGGCTCACCGAACCTGTCGCCAGCACGACGGTGCCTGTCAACTGTTTGTGATTTAGCAATACTAACTCGTTTATTCTGATGAGTTCGATACCGTCATCGCGAAGTTTAGGTATTTCCCGTTCCAGCAAAGCCAGTGTCGCGGGATAGGGGTGGCCTATGCCAACGGCCGCGCCCCTTTGCTTCGCCAGTTCCTTTAATCGCCTGAATTCCCTTGCAACGGTTTCCGGTGAACGATCGGGATCCAGGAATACATCTCTTTTCACTGCTGGTACACCAATTTCTCTTGCAAGCTGCAGGGCGACGCTTTTGTGCGTGGTGTAGCTGTCTACGAAAACAAGATCGCCATGCGTGCGTATTTCTTGCATCAGCCAGCCCATGTGCCCCGGGTGGCGAGTCAGCAGGCTGCCACGATGGCTGTTCACACCAATCGCATGCGGGACCGATTCGAGATTTGCAGAAAGGGCGTTTGCAAGCTGATCCCTGCTCATATCCAGCAGAATCACGCCGGGCTCTGTGTGACGGTGCTCTGATATCGCCTCGAGGGGCAGATGCAGCAGCACCTCCTTGCCGTTGGCGAAAGCAGCTTCTGCCAGAGCTGTCGCGCGAGGAGTGTCAGGCAGGATTGCACAGGCGACGGGGCCTGGCAGGTCAATCGATCGTTGCCCGGCTTCGAGCTGGTAGCCAAGATCGTCAATGATGATGGCTATGCGCGGAATCGCCCTGGCCGGAGCTGCCGCGGCCATGCCCGACAAGGCGAATGAAACTCCGAGAACAAGCCAAAGGCGGCCAATCATTCGGCTTTGCTTTGCATCACGCTCTTCGGTGTAAGCAACGATAGTGCTTCCTGCAGCTGCGCATCGTCCTCACGATCGACGCTTGCATGAAAGCTGATTTCCGATGGCTTGCGCGTTTCTTCGACCACGAAATCCGGAAATATACCTTTTTCGTGTATGGAATCGCCGGACGGTGTGAAGAAACGGGACGTTGTTAATTTTATCGCCCGGCCTCTGGACAGCGGCATGACTGTTTGCACGAGCCCTTTACCAAACGTCGCGGTGCCGACAACCATCGCGCGATTATGGTCTTGCAACGCTCCGGCGACGATCTCGGACGCCGATGCGGACCCACCATTGACCAGCACGACCATGCCGGCGCCGTCGAGCACATCCCCACGGTGCGCCTTTCTCGTAAATCGAGACTCCGCCGTCCGGCCGTCCGCCACCACGATAATGCCGCCGTTAAGGAAAAGATCAGATACGTCAACGGCTGAATCGAGAACGCCGCCCGGATTGTTTCTCAGGTCAAGTATCAGGCCATCCAGCATGCCGTCTTTTCGATCCTGCATGTCGTCAATTGCCTGGCTCAGTTCCTTCGCCGTCGAATCGTTGAACTGGCTGACACGAACATAGCCGACTCCGGACTGCAGGATTTCGTGGCTAACGCTTGCGACCCGAATGCTTTCCCGCCGCAGCTCAAAAATAATCGGACTTTCCTCGTCCTCCCGGGTCACCGTGACCGTGACGCTCGTTCCCGCACGGCCACGCATTTTTGCAATCGTCTCGTGCAGATGATCCGAAGTGACGATCTTGCCGTCTACGGCGATAATTGTATCGCCGCCAAGAATCCCGGCGCGTTCAGCCGGCGTATTGTCTATCGGTGCGACGACAATGACGACCCCGTCCTCTGCGCTGACTTCGAGCCCGACACCGGAGTAGCTGCCGGTCGTGCTGATACGTATATCCTGATACTCCTCAGCATCGAGATACTGCGAATGGTCATCCAGATCGGACACCATGCCCCGAATCGCACTCTCCAGCAGTACGTTGTCATCGACCGGCTCGACGTAATTTTGCTTGACGCGCTGCATCACTTCAGCGAACAGGCGGGCCTGTTCCCAGGAAAGCTCTCCGGACTCCAGCTTGTCACGTTTGGCCAGTACACCACCGCCCAGCGACAGGCTGAGACCCATTGCTGTACCGATGATCACCACCAGAATACCTCTGGTTTTCAATGACATATGCTTCTCCTGTGGCACCGCCGGGCATCGGCTGGGGGCCTCCTGGCAGGCTGTTCGCCAGGCCCGATTGACGATAGCACAGGCCGGGTGGCCGTGACACGATGCAGCCGCCTTGCGCGGACTCTGCGCGGCAGATATCTCAGCCGCGAACCAGACTTCGTCTAGCCCTCTTTGGGCCGCTTTGTAATCCAGCGCCTCGGGTCGACCGGGCGCGTTCCCTGACGAATTTCGAAGTAAAGGCTTGCCTGTTGCTGCCCGCCACTGTCGCCAACCGTTGCAATGACATCACCGGGCGCCACCCACTCACCCCCGGTTTTCAGGATAGTTTCGTTGTATCCGTACAGCGTCATAAAACCCTCGCCATGATCGATGATAACCAGCAGCCCCATACCGGCCAGCCAGTCAGCGAAGACCACCCGACCATGATAGACGGCACGGACTTCGCGCCCCCGGGGTGCCGCCAAGACTACGCCGTTCCATTTCAGGCGACCACGTGCCCGCGGCTGTCCGAAATCATGCATCAGGCGGCCCGCGACGGGCCAGGTCAGTCGGCCTTTTAGCTGGCTGAACGGCTCTTCTGAAGTGATTGGATAATCGGACAGGATGCTGGTTAGCTCCGCGACCAGGCGGGCCAGATCCTTCTCCTCTGCGGCGAGGCGCTCGATTTCGCTTCCTTCCTGTTCGATTTTCGACTTGAGTACGAGCAGAAGATCCTGACGCTTTTCCTGCTCCTTGTTCAGCTCCACAAGCTCGGCGTATCTTGCCCTCGCGAAGCCCGCCAGCCGGTTCTCTTCCTCGGCCGCTTTCTGCTGCAGCTCGGCCAGTTCATCGATATATCGTTTTACTTTTCCTATGTTGTGGCCCCGGTAGTCACTGAGATAGCGGTAATAGACCATCATGCGACCGGCGGTCGCCGGGTCTTGCTGGTTGAGCAACAGCTTGATTCGCTCCTGATTGCCGCTCTGGTACGCAGCGCGAACCTGCGCTGCGAGCTGGCCCGATTCCTGCTCGAGTTCCGCTTCCCGCTTTGAGCGTTTTTGCCCGAGTTCCGCTTTTCTTTTCTCGCTGAACTGCCTCAGTCTGTCGATCTCTTTCAGGCGAATGCGTTTTTCGGATATTTGTACTTCCGCTTGCTGTAGATCGCTCGTCAGGCGGTCCCTGTCGGCCGCTCGCTTATCCATGCTTTTCTTGAGCGTCGAGATCTTCTCCCGTACGTTCTCGAGCTCGCGCTCTTTGACCCTGGCCAGCCCCCCCTCATCCTCCTGTGCCAGCCCCGGGGCCACGAGGCCGGACGCCAGGATCAAAGCAAGAATGCCTTGGCAAATTGAGCCCCGAAGAGTCATGGCACGGAAGTCTAAATCCTTTGGCGCCCGGTGAGAAAGACCAGTGCGTGATCTCGAAATGGGGCCTGGCTACAGGTCCTGGTTCGTCCCTAGCCTGCAGGTGTGCCGGCGGCCAGCGCTGTTATAATGCCTGTCTTTTTCCGGCGCATGATCGCCCCAAACGATTTCCCTTACCCGAATAATGAACACTTATCTGGAATTTGCCGGTAACCACCCCTTGCTCGTCGGTGCGCTGGCGTTTAGCTTCTTTCTCCTGGTTTTCACCGAGCTGCAGCGCAAGGCCCGCGGCCTGACCAATATTGAGCCGCAGGACGCCGTCAAGCTGATCAATTCGGATGCGGTCGTTATCGACCTGCGCAACGCAGAGGCCTTCGCCAGGGGTCATATCGTCAACGCCAAGAACATTCCTTTCGACGAACTTCAGGCCAACAAGGACAAGATCGCCAAGTACGCGAAGAAGGCCATTGTCGCCGTCTGTGATGGCGGCATGACATCTGGCAAGGTGGTCGAATCCATGCGCAAGTCCGGCATCGAAAACGTTTATGGCCTGAAGGGCGGTATCAGCGCATGGACACAGGCGAATCTCCCCCTTGTGACTGCCAAGAAGACCAAAAGTAAGTCCTAGGACTCTGCGCGGCAGAAAGCTTGTCTGCTGCGCAAGCACTACCGCGCAGACGCCTAGCCCGCATACCCTGCAACAGGCAACAGGTAAATGAGCGACCAGCCCAGGATAGTGATTTACGGCAACGAAACGTGCGCCCATTGTGCGGCCGCCCGAATGCTATTGACGAAGAAAAGGCTTTCATTTGACGACATCAAGATTTCCGGCGATGACAAGCTGAGCGAGGAAATGCTGCGTCTGAGCGGAAGTCGTTCCGTACCGCAAATTTTTATCAACGATCAGCTCATCGGCGGATTCGACGAGCTGTGCGCGCTCGACAAGGGCGGTGATCTGGACCGGTTACTCGGGCAGTAGCATTCCTTGCCCTGATTTCTTTGTTCGTACACAGGAAAACGCAATGGCCGAACAGCAAAAAACAGAAAAACAAATAACTATTCAAAAAATTTACTTGAAAGATTTCTCGTTCGAATCTCCGAATAGCCCAGCTATCTTTACGTCGGGAAAATGGACCCCTCATACAAATCTCAACCTTCGAAGCTCGCACACACCGTGTGGTGACGACCACAGTGAAGTCGTATTGACGATAACGGTCGAAGCGAAGCACGAGGACAAGACTCTCTTTCTCGTCGAGTTGCACCAGGCTGGTCTGTTTCATATATCAGGCTACGACGAAAAAGATTTCGGCGTGGTTGTGGGAAGTTTCTGCCCCAATATCCTGTTCCCCTACGCCAGGGAGTCCATTTCAGCAGCTATCTCGAAAGGCGGCTTTCCGGAATTTGTCCTGCAGCCGATCAATTTTGATTCGCTTTATGCACAGAGCCAAGCACAGGCCGAAAGTGGTAATGGTGGTGACAGTGGTAGCGGCGGTAACGGTGGCAGCCGCTGAACGACGCCGATAAAGACCGGCCAATCGCGGTAATTGGCGCCGGCTCCTGGGGCACGGCACTGGCGCTACAATTCGCCCGTGGTGGCCGTCTCGTCAGGGTATGGGACCGTGATACCACAAACCTGAAGAAAATCGCCAATGATGGCGCCAACGAGCGTTACCTGCCTCGCGTACGTTTTCCTGAAAACCTTCGTGCCGAGCTGAATCTGGAGGCCTGTCTCGATCATGTGCGGGACATTCTGATTGCGGTGCCCAGCCATGGCTTTCGAGAAACCTTGCTGACAATACAGCCGATGCTCGCCGCCGACATGCGAATTTGCTGGGCGACCAAGGGCTTCGAACTGAGCACCGGTCTGTTGCCGCACCAGGTCGCAGAGGACATCCTCGGTCCGGACCGGCCGATGGCCGTTTTGTCCGGGCCGACATTTGCGAAGGAGGTTGCCGCAGGCCTGCCGACAGCAATGACCATTGCTGCTAATGACAACGAATTCGCGAGCGATGTAGCCGAAGAAATCTCCGGCGAGAACTTTCGTGCTTACACAGCACAGGACATGATCGGCGTCGAAGTTGGTGGCGCGGTCAAGAATGTGCTGGCTATCGCCGCCGGGCTTTCCGATGGCCTGGGCTTCGGCGCTAACACGAGAATCGCGTTGATTAATCGCGGCCTCGTGGAGATGACCCGACTGGGCCTCGCGCTTGGTGCAAAGCAGGATACGTTCATGGGCCTCGCAGGCATGGGCGATCTCGTCCTCACCTGCACCGATAACCTTTCCCGCAACCGTCGAATGGGCCTGGCGCTTGCCGCCGGCAGGACTGTCGAGGAGGTGCAACAGGAAATACAACAGGTCGTCGAGGGCGTGCTCGCTGCAAAAGCTGTCCACGAAGTCGCTGATCACCTGAGTGTCGATATGCCGATTTGTCTTGAGCTCTACAGGATTCTTTACGAAGCTCGTCCACCGCGCGAGGCCGTCAGCGCCCTGATGGGGCGGACTCTAAAACCCGAGTAGTGTGCCCGGCACCATTCCCTATCCGCCGCTGACAAAATTCTGTTGCCGCCACGCCTCGTAAATGACGACTGCCGCCGCGTTGGACAGGTTCAGGCTGCGGCTATCCTGGCGCATCGGAATGCGCAGGCGCTGTTCCGCGGGCAACGATTCCAGGATTTCCGGCGGCAGACCACGGGTTTCGGGGCCGAATAGGAAAGCATCTCCTGCTGCGAAATCCGGCGCTGAATATTTCGTCACGCCTCGTGTGCTCAATGCGAAAACCTTTCGCGGGGCGCTTTTTGCAAGACAGACATCAAGGCTGCTGTGCACTTCGACGTTCACAAATTCCCTGTAGTCGAGCCCCGCTCGCTTTAGTCGCGGCTCATCGAGGTCGAAGCCCAGTGGCTCGATCAGGTGCAGCTTTGTGCCGGTATTGGCGCAAAGACGTATGATATTGCCGGTATTCGGTGGAATCTCCGGCTGATAGAGAATAAGGCTGAACATCGGCTCTTTTAAGAATCCCCCTTGTCGCCCGCTGATTGTAAACTGCATGCTCGGCCCGTTCGCAATTCATTAAGAAACCCGGAAACATGGCTCTGGCAGTAGCTCCTGAACACAATCCCTTAAGCATTGAGTTCTGCGGCATGATGCTTAGCTCGCCTATCGTTCTTCTTTCGGGCTGTGTTGGCTTCGGGGAGGAATACACTCGCATCCAGGGTTTCTCAAATCGCGATGTCGGCGCTGTCGTTTTAAAGGGAACGACAAGAGAACCGAGGCTCGGTAATCCGCCACACCGCGTCTGCGAAACGCCGATGGGAATGCTTAATTCGATCGGTCTGCAGAACCCGGGTGTCGACAAAGTTATCGACGAGATTTTGCCGATGCTGGACTTCAGCGAGACTCGTTTCATCGCAAACGTTTGCGGATCGACGATCGAGGAATACGCCGAAGTTACCCGTCGCTTCGAAGATTCCCCGATCGACGCCATCGAGATCAATATTTCCTGTCCGAACATCGCCGAAGGTGGTGCTTCATTCGGCAACTATCCCGATATGTCGGCCAAAGTCGTAGCGGCCTGCCGACGGCAGACAAGCAAGCCAATCATTGCCAAGCTGTCACCAAACCAGACGGACATACAGGAAAATGCCCGTCTCTGCATTGAAGCCGGCGCCGATGCCCTCGCCGTCATCAACACGATTTCCGGAATGGCAATAGACGTAGAAGAGCGCCGGCCCGTAATCGGTAACCTTAAAGGCGGCCTTTCCGGCCCGGCGATAAAGCCAATTGCGCTATTGAAAGTGCATCAGGTTTATGAAATTGCCAAACCCTTGAAGGTGCCAATCATTGGTCAGGGCGGAATCACGACATCGAACGATGCGCTGGAGTTTATGATCGCCGGAGCGGCCACCGTGGGTGTGGGCACAGCGCTGTTTTACGATCCCCTCGTCTGTCAGACCATTAACAGCGGCATCGCCGACTATTTGCTTCGGCACGATATGCAATCTTTGCGTCAGT
>JAZFPY010000162.1:0-2454 GCA_036444875.1 Woeseiaceae bacterium
CCCAGACGTTCCAGGATCGAAATGCCTTGCGTCAGTTCCTGTCGGAGCGTCGTTTCGTTTCGCTCATTCGGCTTCACGGATCACAGTGCCCCCCAGCTTTCCGCAAACAGCCGGCTACCGATAATCAAGGCCGCACAACCGATGCAAGCAGTGGCGGCAGCGTTGAACCGCCCCGGCCATCGTTCCAAAAGCCTCAGTGGATAGGAGGCGACAAACGACAGCGCGGCCATGCCGAGGATGGATCCCGAGCCAAAAGCGAGCACATAAGCGATGGCATTCAGCAACGAGTCGGCGGCTGCCGCGAGGACGAGCAATCCGGCCGAACCCGCCGCGCCGTGCACCATGCCAACCATAAGGGCGCGCCCGAGACCCAGATCATGGTGTGCGTGGCGGTGCGCGCTTTGCGCATGCGGCGTCGCGTCGTCGAGGTGGGTGTGGGCGTGTACATGGCGCACGCCGGTCTCGTGCTGATGAATGTGGAAGTGCGGGCGCTGCCGCCAAAGCCGGCGCAGAACATTAGCACCGAGAAGCACGAGCATCGCGCCAACCGTAACTTCGAGCACGGCTTCTGTTTGAGGCGAGATGCTCTCGCCAAAGATTAGCAGTACGCCGCAGATCAAAAACAGAGTCACCGTATGTCCGAGACCCCAGAAACTGCCTCGCAGCACGAGTGCCCGACGAGATGTCCGGCCCGCAGCCATCGCCGTGACGGCAGCAAGGTGGTCCGCCTCCAGGGCGTGCTGCATGCCGACCAGACAACCAAAAATTAACAGCGTGTAGTATTCCATGTTCTATGAACCGCATGTGCACGGCGGCCAAAGCGATTTGGATCGCGTGCGGTGAATCATCTGTCGCGATCATCGTTTGAGCGGCATTTTAGCATTGGAAACGGAATTCAGGTTATTCTCGGATGACTATGCCGGACAGGTGCTCAGGTATGCGAACGATGAGATCCTGGCTGTCGTCCTTATTTGTCGCTTGGATCATCATAAGCCTGCTCGCGGCCAACGTGCCGGCGGCCGCACAACCAGACCAAGAGCCGCCGGAAACAGGCGGCGCGGAGCCGTTGCAAGATCGTCAACAGCAAGTTGTCGAGTATCGCGCGGAGTTCTTCGACAGGTACCAGCCACTGACAGCCCTTGACATGGTTCGGCAGCTTCCCGGATTTCAAGTCAATGACGGCAGTGGCGATCGCGGTTTCGGCAGTGTGGTCGGGAATATATTGATTAACGACCGACGTCCCAGTGCCAAGCAGGACACACCGTCACAAATCCTCGACCGCATTCCCGCCAGCATTGTCAAGCGTATCGACTTGATTCGAAGCCAGGTCCGTGGAATCGATCTTCAGGGGGAGCCGGTCGTAGCCAGCATCATGCTGCATGATGACGTTCCTGCGGCCAGTCGGTGGGAGCTCTCGGTCAGAAAGACCGTCAGCGTCAGCGCGGTGACGCCGTTTGCGAGTATCTCGCGCTCCGATCTCTGGCGGGGTATTGAATACAATGCGGGCCTCGAGCTTCGACGACCCGCCTTCGGTGACCAGGGTACAGTAAACGTGCTGGACGCGAATGGCTCGACTATCGAGCTTCGGTTTGAAGATCGCAGGGGCTCGCGGCAACAGGCGAGCGGAAATCTGAATGGCTCGGTGTGGCTTGATGAGACCCTGTTCCGATTCAACGCCGAAGTCGGCATCAATAACCAGGACGAACTACTTGTCTCCCGCCGCGAGCCGCAGGCACCCGGCAGTGATCCGCGCACAGAATTCTTTGCAGACACATCTGACATCCTGCAATTCGAACTGGGTGCTGATTTTGAACGAGAGCTCAATGCGGACTTCATCGCCAAGGCCATACTTTTGCACATCCGCGAAGAAGAGGAGGCGTTGTCCTCCCAGCGAAGCGTTGACGATGCAGGCGACCAAACTCGAATTCGCCTGGCTGATAGTGACAGCGTCAAGACCGAGAGCATCATTCGGGTAGAACTGGACTGGGCGAGGCTGCCAAATCACACGGTGCAAATTAATCTCGAAGGTGCCTTCAATGTCCTGGATAACACCTTCAATCTGATCGAGGACAGCGGAGCAGGCCCGATGCCTGTACCAGTGCCAGGCGCTAATGCCCGCGTCGAGGAAGTTCGCTGGGACTTTCTGTTTTTGGAAACGTGGTCAAGTGGACGATTCATTCTCGATTACGGGCTTGGAGCGGAACAATCGACCCTATCGCAGAGCGGCGATGTCAACCAGGAGCGGAGCTTTTTTTTCTTGAAGCCGCGGGGCGTGCTCACCTACTCACCCGATCAGGCAAAGCTGACTCGCTTGCGACTCGAGCGAGAAGTTTCGCAACTGGATTTCGACGATTTCGTCAGCGCCACCGTATTCCAGGACGACGATCTGGCGCTGGGAAATCCCGATTTGCGTCCGGAAACTACCTGGGTCGCCGAGTTCAGCCATGAACGACG
>JAZFPY010000163.1:0-5468 GCA_036444875.1 Woeseiaceae bacterium
CCAAGTGACGACGACAGCCAGTATGACCTGTCGATGATTGTCGACGCGACGAAGCAGAATCTGGGTGAGGTGGATTCCACGACGAAGGACCTGCAAGCCGTTCTGGTCGAGATCGACAATACCACCGAATCCGAAGATCCTACGGTGCGCCAGGAAGCCGATTACAAGATTCTCGAGCAGGATTACGAAGAGGAGTTTACGGCGACCCAGGCGCTAAACGAAGAAATCGCCAGAGCGGCCGAAGAGTTGGCCACGCGTATGGACAACGACGACAGCGGTGAAATTACGGCCGAGCTGCCGAAAAATACGCCGGCTCGAAACGACGACATCAGCGATCTTGACAGCACGTCCATCCAGGCAGGGCCGACCACGGAGATGCAGACATCGGACTTTGATGTCACTGTCGTGATGCCTGCCAACGATGATGATGTGACGGTCGACCTGTTGGTCGAATCCGGCAGGATCGACACCAAGAAGAAGAAAAAAGCCTCCTGAGCTACAAATGGCAATAGAAACGTCGTTGGACCGCTAGTCAGGATTGGCTTTCTTGTTCGGCAGCAAGGCGTTCTACCTTGCGCCAGCCCTGCGGCAACAGATTGCCGCGTCTGCCGCGTTCATAATAGTAGTCGTCCAGGTCGTCCCACCTGATCGTCATGCGGCGAGCGCCACTAAGAACCTGCAGATTGCCTTCTTCGGGAATCACGGCCACGGCCGCCAGTTTTTCTGCGCCCTCTTTGTATACCTTGGTCGGTATGCCGATGATCTTGTTGCCCTTGCCTTTGCCGAGTTCCGGCAGTTCTTCCGCCTCGAACACGAGTAGCTTGCCAATCGAAGTCACTGCCGCGATCAGGCATTCACAGTCGGCCGGCACCGGCGCAGGCACCACCGCTCTGCCGCCCGGCGGCACCCTCAAGATGGATTTTCCGGCCTTGTTTCGCGATACGAGATCACTCAGCGTCGCAATAAAGCCGTAGCCCGCGTCGCTGGCCAACAAATACTTTGAATCGGGGTCGCCAATCATTGTGCCGCAGAACTCGGCACCATCAGGTGGCTTGAATCGGCCGGAGAGAGGCTCGCCCTGCCCTCGCGCCGATGGCAGCGTATGGGCGATAACACTGTAGACACGCCCTGTGCTGTCGATGAACATCGCCAGCTGGTTGCTCCTGCCCTGTGCTGCGGCCAGGAAACTGTCGCCTGACTTGTAGCTCAGTGCCAGCGGATCGATCTCATGTCCTTTTGCGGCCCGGGCCCATCCCCGCTGCGACAACACAACCGTAACGGGCTCATTGGCGACCAGCTGGGTCTCGTCGAGGGCCTGAGCCGCTTCACGTTCGACGAGTTTCGTTCGCCGCTCATCCCCATAGGCTTCGGCGTCTTCAATAATTTCATTTTTGATCAAAGTCTTCAGTCGTGACGCGCTCTTCAGGGTCTGGTCGAGCCCATCGCGCTCTTCATCAAGCTCTTCCTGCTCGCCCCGAATCTTCATTTCCTCGAGCTTCGCGAGATTGCGCAAGCGAAGATTGAGGATCGCTTCAGCCTGAATATCCGACAGCTTGAAGCGTTTCATCAGCGCCGGCTTCGGCTTGTCTTCCGTGCGAATAATCGCAATGACCTTGTCGATGTCGAGATAGGCTATCAGCAGACCGTCAAGAATGTGCAGGCGATCTGTGACGATTTGCAACCGGTGCCGGAGTCGCCGCTTGACGGTGTCTTTGCGGAACTTGATCCATTCGCTTAACAATGCAACCAGACTGAAATTCTTTGGCCGGCCATCGAGGGCAACGATGTTCATGTTGACGCGGCAAGTGCGTTCCAGCGATGTGGTCGAAAACAGGTGCGACATCAGTTCATCGACATCGACCTTCGACGATTTCGGCGTAATGACAAGACGGATCGGTTCTTCGTGATCCGATTCATCACGAAGGTCCTCCACCAGCGGCAGCTTCTTGTTGCGCATCTGCATGGCAATCTGTTCGAGAACCTTGCTGCCCGGGATCTGGTACGGCAGCGCTGTAATCACGATGTCACCGTTTTCTTTCTTGTACGAGGCACGCAGCCGCAGCGTGCCGTTTCCCTTGTGATAGATCTGTTTGATCTCGCTACGCGGCGAAATGAGCTCGCCGCCAGTTGGAAAGTCCGGGCCTTTGATGTGTTTCATCAACTGCGCGATCGTCGCGTTCGGATTGTCGATCAGGTGGATAACAGCACTCGCAACTTCACGCAGATTGTGTGGCGGAATATCCGTGGACAGACCGACTGCGATACCGGTCGTACCGTTGAGCAACAAGTTTGGCAGCCGGGCTGGCAATACGACCGGTTCTTCCATCGTGCCGTCGAAATTCGGCACCCAGTCGACGGTGCCATCGCCGAGTTCGACCAGGAGACTCCTGGCATAAGGCATAAGACGCGATTCGGTGTATCGCATGGCGGCAAATGACTTCGGATCATCTGTCGAGCCCCAGTTGCCGTGGCCATCGATAATGGCGTAGCGATACGAGAAGTCCTGGGCCATCAGTACCATCGCTTCGTAACAGGCCGAGTCGCCGTGCGGATGATATTTGCCGATGACATCGCCAACTGTCCTCGCAGACTTCTTGGGTTTTTGTCCTGCCGACAATCCGAGTTCACTCATCGCATAAACAATGCGGCGCTGTACGGGCTTCAGACCGTCGCCGATCTGCGGCAGCGCGCGGTCGAGGATGACGTACATGGAGTAGTCGAGATACGCTTTCTCCGTGAACTCCTTTAAAGGAATTTGTTCGACGCCATCCAGGTTCAGTTGGTTTTGCATCGTAACTCTCGCTGATTGTCAGACTTCGGCCAGATTGCCGTTTGTTTCGAGCCAGCTCCGCCGGTCCGCGGAGCGCTTCTTGGCCAGAAGCATGTCCATAAGCTGATCTGTTTTGTCTTTGGCGCTGATCGTAAGTTGTACGAGACGCCGGGTATCCCGATTCATCGTCGTTTCGCGCAATTGCGGCGGGCTCATCTCGCCCAGTCCCTTAAAGCGGGTCACGGCCACCTTGCCTTTGATGTTTTCTGCTGCGATGCGGTCGAGTATGCCCTTGCGTTCACCGTCGTCGAGCGCATAGAAGACCTCCTTGCCTACATCGATGCGGTACAGCGGTGGCATGGCGACATAGACATGCCCTGCAAGCACGAGCTCGCGAAAGTGCTTGAGGAAAAGAGCACAGAGCAGGGTCGCAATATGCGCTCCGTCAGAATCCGCGTCGGCCAGAATACAGATCTTGTGATAGCGCAAGTTTTCGATGTCGTTATTCGCCGGGTCTACGCCGAGCGCGATACTGATGTCATGCACTTCCTGCGAACCCAGGATCTCGGCGGTATCCACCTCCCAGGTGTTCAGGATCTTGCCGCGCAGCGGCATGATGGCCTGCGTCCTCCGATCCCTCGCCTGCTTTGCCGAGCCGCCGGCCGAGTCCCCTTCCACGAGGAAGATCTCGCAGAGTTCCGGTTCCTGGCAAGTACAGTCAGCAAGCTTGCCGGGCAACGCCGGGCCGGCGACCACTTTCTTGCGAATGACTTTCTTGGCATCCTTGATGCGCGACTGCGCTTTGCCGATCGCGAGCTGCGCAATCGCATCGCCTGACTCCGGGTGCTGGTTGAGCCACAGGACGAAGCTGTCTTTGATGACGCCCGTAACGAACGCGGCCGACTCGCGCGAAGACAAGCGTTCTTTCGTTTGACCTGAAAATTGCGGATCCTCGAGCTTCGCACTGAGTATGAAACTCAAGCCATCCCACACGTCTTCGGGCGACAACTGAACGCCGCGCGGTAAAAGGCTCCTGAATTCGCAAAATTCACGTAGCGCATTCGTCAAGCCCGTGCGCAGGCCATTCACGTGTGTGCCGCCCTGTGGCGTAGGAATCAGGTTGACGTAACTTTCCGTGACGGTTTGTCCCGCCTCGGTTTGCCAGACCAGCGCCCAATGGACGGTTTCGCGGTTGCCGCTGAGATTGCCGGAGAACGGTTCCGCCGGCAGGTGTTCAACATTGCCAATCGCTTCGAGTAGATACTCCTCGAGACCGCCGGAATAACACCACTCCACTTTTTCTTTCGGCTTCTCGACGTTCAGTTTGACCGTCAGTCCCGGGCAGAGTACTGCTTTTGCCCGCAACGCATGTTTGAGTCGAGATACTGAAATATTCGCCGAGTCAAAATACTGGGGGTCGGGCCAGAAACGAATCGTCGTGCCCGTGTTTGCCTTGCCCACTTTGCCGACGACTTCGAGCTTGCCGCGCTTTTTGCCACCGACGAAACTCAGATTGTATTCCTTGCCACCTCGGCGAATCCAGACCTCGAGATTTTTGGACAAGGCGTTTACCACCGACACGCCGACACCATGCAGCCCACCGGCGAACTGGTAAGTCTCGTGATTGAATTTCCCGCCTGCGTGCAGGCGGGTCAGAATGAGTTCGACGCCCGGAATTTTTTCCTTCGGGTGAATGTCAACCGGCATGCCACGGCCATCGTCACTAACTTCGACGGAGCCATCCTTGTACATCGTCACTTCGATTTTCTTGCAGTAGCCGACAAGCGCCTCGTCGACACTGTTATCGACGACTTCGTGGGCGAGATGGTTTGGCCGGGTGGTATCCGTGTACATGCCCGGCCGGCGCCGCACAGGCTCAAGGCCGCTCAGGACCTCGATATCGGCCGCATCGTAACGCTTGCTCATCTACTATTGCCCAAGTGAAAAGCTGCGGGGATTCTAGCAGGAAGACAAGCCGAATGTTTTGTCAGTTGCTGCGTGAGATAGTCGGCTCGGCTCAGCGCTCAAGCGGCAGGCAGAAGTTTTTTTGACTAGTCGAGATCGCCGACCAGCGAATTGCGTACGTTCTCGGCAACGGGTGAGACCTCGACCTGATAGTTCTTGTGATCGATACCGGCCGACAGGCTGGCCCCGTCTTTCAGCGCCTGAACCAGCGTTGAGTCCAGCTCGAAACGCAGAAAATGCACTGCCGACGTTTTCGTCCCATCGGAGCGCTCGAGGTCCTCGTTCGCGATCGGCCGAATTTTTTCAGAGTCGCCGACCCGCATCCAGATGTTGTTCTCGATACCGAGCAGTTGAGTCAGCATGGCACGGCGTTCTTCCGCATCCGGAAACTCAACCATGAACGTCGCCTTCCAGTTGCTACCGTCCGGAATCAGCGGATTATATACATCGAGTTCCTCTCTAATAGCCGCGTCCTCGAATAGTCGCTCGATGCGCAACATTTCCTGAATCTGGTACTGCATCGTCAGCGCATCTTCGAAATAGAGCGTGGCATTCGTGCCAAGCGCCAGCTGCCGGTCGCGTTTGTGCGCCATCACCTTGTCTCGAAACTCCTCACGAACTTCGGAATATCGTTCCAGGCTGTAGAGATCGTCTTTGCTCAGCTTCTGCATTGCTTTCATCTCAGATCCCGTAAGCCAGCCGCAGCAAGCCCAACGGATGCTCGGGTTCCTGA
>JAZFPY010000164.1:0-4575 GCA_036444875.1 Woeseiaceae bacterium
ATTTAATTTTCTTTTTGCCCTGATCGCCTACTGGATATTGTCCATGCAGGGCGTGCCCACATTGCGTCCGGTCATCGGCACGGTCGAGCCGGATTCCTATGCTGCCCAGGCCGGATTGCTGCCTGAAGAGCTGCTGGTGGCGGTCGGCGATCGACCCGTCGATAACTGGGGTACTGCATTGTTGTCGATCCTGGACGAGATGATCGCAACGGGACTTGTTCCGCTCGTCATGCAAGACATCAACGGCGATGAGCGCACGGTGACAATTCATGTGGGCGGCGATCGCACACGGCTGACGGAGCCGGGAGAGCTGTTGGGCGGGCTCGGGTTCATGCCGGGACAACCGCTGGCAATTGCCGAGTGGGTTGAAGCGGGCGCTGCAGCGGACCGGGCCGGCATGCTCCCCGGGGACAGGATCGTCAGCGTCAACGGCGAGAGCACGGTGACATTCGGTGAATTGGCGGCAGTCGTCGTCGAGCTGCCGGACAAGACCGTGCCGATCAGGATCGTAAGGGACGGCCGGCAAGAGACGCTTTACGTCGATATCGCTGCCGTGGAAACGCCTGAGGGCGTCGTCGGCCGAATCGGTGTCAGCCCGCGATATCTAAAGCAATTCGGCGCGCTCGCGGCAATCGGCGAATCATTTTCACGCACTGGACGTGAGACGGCCTTTACGGTTCGCATGTTGTGGAGCATGGTGACCGGCCAGGTTTCGATCAAGAACATCAGCGGGCCGATCAGTATTGCGCAGTATGTCGGCGATTCTGCGCGAGCAGGGTTCACTTACGTGTTGACGGTACTTGCCCTGATCAGTATCAGCCTGGGGGTATTAAATCTGCTGCCGATTCCGATTCTGGACGGCGGGCAGATCGTCTACCAGTCGGTAGAGTGGATCAAGGGCAGTCCGATGTCCGACCGGGCGCAGATGCTGGGGCAGCAGGTCGGTATTCTGGCGATCCTGTTGTTGATGAGCTTCGCTTTTTATAATGACATTGCGCGAATGTTCAGCTAGTGGTCCAACGAGGCTATATTGATGGACTCAGAGTTACCCAGATGATCCAAGACAAGGCGCAGTCCGCAGGGAATGGCATGTCCTTTACAAGGACTGCAACGCCGTATTGGATCATCTGGGTAACTCCCTTCGGGCGAGCCGTGAAGCGGTCGTCCGCGGTGTTGCGCCTCTTGGCAAGGACGCGCCATTACCGGCGAGGCGCGCCTGGCGGTTTTTTATGCCCTCTGGGTGCAACCGCTTCACGACTCGCTGAGCGCATCAATATAACCTCGTTGGACCACTAGTTGACTTACGGCAGATTTCAAGACGCAAGGCATATGAGGCACTGGCAAGAAAAGAGACAGGAAGTTCGATTCTGGCAATGGCTGCCGGCAGCCATTGCCGCTGCCTGTCTGACGTTGCCGGCCGCAGCCCTGGCCGAAGATTTTGTCGTGCGTGACATGCGTGTCGAAGGCCTGCAACGTATTTCCGAGGGCACGGTTTTCAACTATCTGCCAATCAATGTCGGCGATACGGTCGACGACACCAGGATTAAGGAGGCGATGCGGGCGCTTTATTCGCAGCAGCTATTTGACGACATCGAGATGCGACGTGATGGAGACACTCTGATCATTGCGGTTAAAGAACGTCCATCTATCGAAGATTTTACGATTGACGGCAACAAGGACATCAAGACCGAAGATCTAATGGAATCGCTTCGGGGGGTGGGTCTGGCACGTGGCCGCACCTTTGACCGTTCAGTCCTGGACGAAGTTACGCAATTCCTGAAGGAACAGTACTACGACCGCGGCAAATACGGTGTGGTCGTCAATACCGACGTGATAGATCGGCCGAATAACACGGTCCGGGTCAGCATCGAGGTCAAGGAGGGGGAGCGGGCGAAGATACGTCAGGTCAATATCATCGGCAATCGCAGTTTCGACGAAAAGGAAATTCGCGAAGACTTTGAGTTGGACACGGCGAACTGGTTGTCGTGGATCCGACAGGACGATCGCTACGCCAAGGAAGCCCTGGGTGGCGATCTCGAGACGCTGCGCTCCTATTATATGGACCGCGGTTACGCGGACTTCCGGGTCGATTCAACGCAGGTCGCGATCTCCCCGAACAAGAAAGACATTTATGTCACGATTAACCTTCACGAGGGAGAGCAGTACAAGATTTCCGAGACGAAAATTGTCGGCAAGATGGTGATACCGGAAGAGCAGCTCAGCGGTCTCATTCTCGTGAGGCCGGGTTCGACGTTCAACCTGCAGTTACTTACCCAGTCGATGGAGATGATGAGGTTCCGTCTAGGCGAACAAGGATATTCGAATGCCGAGATCGAACCGGTTCCGGAACTCGACCACGAGAAGAAAGAAGCATCGGTAACCTTCTTCGTTGATCCGGGGAGTCGTGTTTATGTGCGACGAATTATTTTCAAGAATATCGATCAAGTCGACGACGAGGTCTTACGTCGCGAGATGCGACAGGCTGAGGGTGCCTATCTGTCGAATCGCCTGGTCGATCGGTCAAAAATACGATTGCAGCGTTTGCCATACATCGAAAAGGTCGTAGTAGAAAACATTCCCGTGCCGGGTAGTCCGGACATGGTCGACGTAGAATTCGATATCGAATATCGCATGCCCGGCCAGTTCAGTGGTGGACTGGGTTTTTCCGAATCGCAAGGGCTGATTTTGAACGGCAGCATCGTGCACACCAATTTTCTCGGCTCGGGAAATCGTGTTGCGCTTCAAGTGAGTACGGGAAGCTTTTCAACGGTCTACAGCCTGTCACATACGGACCCTTACACGACGCGAAACGGCGTTCGAAGAACCGTGTCAGTCAATTTTCGGGATATCACGCAATTTACCTCGGCGTCATCCGATTTTTCGACAACAAACATTGGTGCGACGATCGAGTATGGCTATCCGCTAACCGAATACCAATCGTTGAGTTTTGGACTAAGTTTCAATCGCGCCGAACTACTTGCATCCGGCAATAGTTCGCAACAGGCTCAGGACTGGGTCCTGAACAACGGTACCCAGTTCGCCGAACAGGTCAGTCCCGGCGTTTTTTTCACAGGCACCGAATTTGACACGTACGAACTGCTAGCCGGTTGGAGCTATGACAGCCGCAACAGGAGCCTCTTCGCGGATCGGGGTTCCCGTCAGAATTTTTTCGTCAGTTACGCGCTGCCCGGCAGCGGGGTCGAGTACTATACGGTGCGGCACAATTTTACGAAATACATTCCGCTTTTCGGGAGATGGACCGTACGTCTGAACAGCGAACTGGGCTTTGGCGAGGCGCTGGGCGCTACTACCGCGCTGCCGCCGTATAAACAGTTCTTCAGCGGCGGGCCGCAGTCGGTTCGCGGCTACAAAGAGTCCTGGCTGGGCCCGCGCGACAGTTTCGGCAACCCCTATGGCGGCAATGTGTTGGTTGCCGGCCAAGTAGAGCTTATAATCCCCCTTCCGGCCAAATTGAGCGGGAGCACGCGGGCCAGTATCTTCTATGACATCGGAAACGTGTTCAATACCGGCGAGGTCGATTTCACGGATAAATTGGGTGCTCCGATTACTTATAAACCGGATTTTAATGAGTTGAAGACATCCGTTGGTGTGGCGGTTCAGTGGCTTGCACCTATGGGACTTTTTCGATTCAGTTATGCGGTGCCGCTCAACGAGTTCAAAGGCAACGACAGATTCTACGGAGACGTGATAGAAGGTTTTCAGTTCTCCATTGGTCAAGCGTTTTAAGGATAGGATTTTTATGAATTTGCTAAAGCAACGATTGGTTAGGGCAGCACTGGCTGTTGCGCTTGTTTCTATATTCGGGGGGACTGTCGCGGCTCAGGAGTTGAGAATCGGCGTGGTCAGTATTCCGGTTTTGATGGAACGTGCGCCACAGGCAAAAGTGGCAATGGATGCACTACAGGAAGAATTTGCGCCGCGCCAACGAATGGTTGTTGCCAAGCAGGCGGAGCTGGAAGAGCTTAACGATAAAGTAAGACGTGATTTCGAGGTGATGGGTGAAACGGAACGCCGCAACGCCGAAAAAGAACTTCGTGATTTGCAGCGCGAAGTTACTCGTCTGCAAAATGAGTTCAGGGAGGACCTGAATCTTCGTCGCAATGAGGAACTCGGTAAGCTGCAACGATCCCTTTTGAAGGAAGTGCAGGATTATGCGGAGACGACCGGTTTCGATCTAATCGTTGGTGACGGCGTCTTGTATGCAAGTTCCACGGTAAACATTACCGAACTCGTTCTGCGCGCAATGGAAGCAAACTTTAACGCTACGGGTGCGCGTTAACGACGGCCCGACCCCGCTGACATATCACGGTGAAATATGCCGGCTAGCCTCGGAGAACTGGCGACTGAATTCGGTTGTGAGTTAGTAGGCGACCCAGAGGTCCGCGTGGACCGCGTTGCAACGTTGGCGAGCGCCTCAGCGGAATCCGTCGGTTTTCTTGCCAGTCCGGCTTATCGAAACGAGCTTATTGCCACCAAGGCGGCTGCCGTTGTCCTGACCGAGGCCGACGCCGGTGAATGTCCGGTTGCCGCCCTGATCTCAGACGACCCATACGC
>JAZFPY010000165.1:0-5031 GCA_036444875.1 Woeseiaceae bacterium
CAAATCGATCGGCCGTCAGCGAGGATGCTGAATCGCCGGTGCTCGGCAGCAACAACTGGGCGGTCAGCGGCAAACTCAGTCACAGTGGCCATGCAATCGTCGCCAACGACATGCACCTCAAGCTTGCCACGCCCAATGTATTTTATCGGGCGCGTCTGGTCATGAACGGAGCGGACGAGCGCGACGTCAGCGGCGTAACGCTTCCCGGGACGCCGGCTGTCGTCGCCGGCAGTAACGGCCATGTCGCATGGGGCTTCACAAACAGTTACGGAGACTGGTCGGACGCGGTGATTCTGAGGCCCGGCGGACAGCCGGATTCCTATCTGACGCCTGGCGGTGAAATGGAATTCACCGTTTACAAAGAGCAGATCGACGTCAGGGGAGAATTACCGCGGGAATTCGTCGTCCGGGAAACCATCTGGGGCCCGGTGCTCGATAACCATGGCTATCCTGGTGTCGAGCTTGCCGTGCGATGGCTCGCTCACGAACCCAATTCCGTAAACCTCAGGCAACTGGAGCTCGAAACTGTAGAGTCTGTCTTCGAGGCAATGCAGGTTGCCAATGGCCTGGGGATACCGCCTCAGAATTTTGTGTCCGGTGATGCAGACGGCAACATCGCCTGGACGATCGCCGGGCAACTGCCGGTGCGCACGGAATATGATTCCTCGATACCCGCGGACTGGAGCGAGAGCGGTGGCTGGGTTGGCTGGCTGGATGCGGATGACTACCCGCGTGTGGTGAACCCGGAAGGCGGCAGAATCTGGACTGCCAACGCACGCGTCGTCGACGGCGACCTGTTGAGGAAAATCGGCGACGGTGGTTACGATCTCGGCGCCAGGGCGATGCAAATCCGTGATGGCTTGTTTGCGAAAGAATCATTCGAACCTGGTGACATGCTCGCAATTCAGTTTGATGACCGTGCGATTCTCATGGCGCCATGGAGAGAGCTTCTGCTCGCCGTTCTCGATGATGAGGCTGTGCGCAATAACGCACAACGTCGTGAATACCGGGACCTGGTCGACGACTCGATACCGCGGGCGTCACCGGAATCTGTTGGCTATCGCCTTGTCAGGGCATTTCGCTGGGAACTCCGGAAAACGGTTTTCGACGCACTGATGAGGCCGGTAACGGCCGCCTATGACAGTGAAATCGAGCTCCGGATCAGCAATCAGTTCGAAGGCCCGCTGTGGGCGGTTTTGGACGAGCAGCCACTGCATTTGCTGCCTCCCGAGTACGACAGCTGGCAGGATCTGATGTTGCAGGCCGTGGATCGGAACCTGGAGTATTTTGCCAATAATTTTGCTGGCGGGCTGGCACAGCGCAGCTGGGGTGAGCGCAACACGGCGACGATTCGTCACCCGCTGAGCCGGGCGCTGCCATTCTTGTCGCGCTGGCTCGATATGCCGCGCGAACCGTTAAGTGGCGATTCCAACCTGCCAAAGGCGCAGGGGCCGGGATGGGGCGCGTCCGAACGCTTCGCCGTATCGCCCGGCAACGAAGCGAATGGTTATTTGCACATGCCCACCGGGCAAAGCGGTCATCCGTTGTCGGAATTTTACAGGGCTGGCCACGAATACTGGGTGCAGGGCCGCCCGATGGATTTCCTGCCGGGTGCCACGCAGCATGTGCTGACACTGACTGCTCAGGAGAATTAAACGGGGTCGAACCGCTAAGCGTACTAGGCTTACGGGTCGCCTCCTTTTCTTAGCGGTTCGACCCCATGTTCTCTTATGGCAAGTACCGGCTTGTACCGGATTGGAGGAGCGGGGATACTTGGCGCTGCACTGCAATATGCATGGAATCCACGATGGCTGACAAGAAATTCAAGGGCACTAGCTCGTATATCGCAACGGACGACCTGATGATGGCCGTTAATGCCGCGGTAACGCTGGAGCGACCGATCCTCATCAAGGGCGAACCCGGCACCGGCAAGACACAACTCGCGATGGAAGTCGCGCGGGCGCTCGATCGTCCCCTGCACGAATGGCATATCAAATCGACCACCAAGGCACAGCAAGGTCTTTATGATTACGATGCTGTTGCCAGATTGCGTGACTCACAGTTAGGTGACGATCGGGTGCACGATATCGCCAACTACATAGTGCGCGGCAAGATCTGGGAAGCTTTTGAATCAGATGAGAGGCCTGTACTTCTCATCGATGAAATCGACAAAGCTGACATCGAGTTTCCTAATGACCTGCTGCTGGAACTCGATCGAATGGAATTTTATGTCTATGAGACGAAGCGGCTGATCAAAGCAAGGCACCGGCCAATCATCATAATTACAAGTAACAACGAAAAAGAACTGCCAGACGCATTCCTCAGGCGCTGTTTCTTCCATTACATCAAGTTCCCTGACAAGGAAACGATGCACCGCATTGTCGATGTGCATTTTCCGAATCTCAAAAAGACGCTGCTTCGCGAAGCGCTCGAGGCGTTCTACAAAATTCGTGATGTGCCCGGACTCAAGAAGAAACCGTCGACATCAGAGTTGCTCGACTGGATAAAGCTCTTGCTTGCGGAAGACATCCCCCCGGAAGCGCTGCGCTCGGTAGATTCACGCAAAGCCATTCCGCCGCTTTACGGCGCCTTGCTCAAGAACGAACAGGATGTACACTTGTTCGAGCAACTGGTTTTTCTCGATCGCAGGACGCACACCCGGTAAATCGGGACAGAGATGCTTACGAAGTTCTTTTTCATGCTCCGTGAGGGCGGCTTGAAGCCTTCGATAAGGGAATTGCTGACGCTCCTTGAAGCAATGCGGAGCGGCGTAGCGCAACAAAGTGTTGACGATTTTTATTACCTTGCCCGGTCCTGTTTGGTAAAAGATGAGTCGAAGTTTGACCGCTTCGACAAGATTTTCGCCGCACATTTCGACGGCATAGAAGATGCATTTAAAGCGCTGGTGGCAGACGTGCCGGATGAATGGCTCCGTCATCAGGCCGAACTCGTTCTCTCAGAAGAAGAACGCGCGGAGATAGACGCGCTTGGTGGGTTCGAGAAACTGATGGAAGCATTGCGGGAACGCCTTGAGGAGCAGGAAGGGCGGCACGAGGGCGGCAACAAGTGGATAGGCACCGCGGGAACCTCGCCGTTCGGCGCGTATGGATATAACCCGGAAGGTGTTCGCATCGGCCAGCAGGGCTCACGGCACCGCCGGGCAACCAAGGTGTGGGATCGACGTGAGTATCGAAATCTGGATGACAAGCTGGAGCTCGGCACGCGAAATATCAAGATCGCGCTTCGCAGGCTGAGGAAATTTGCCCGTGAGGGCGCGGCGGACCAGCTCGATCTCGAGGACACGATCGATAAGACGGCCCGGAACGCAGGCATCCTGGACATCCGCATGGTCCCGGAGCGCCACAACGCCATCAAGGTGCTCCTATGCCTCGATATCGGCGGTTCGATGGATGACCATGTACGGATTTGCGAAGAAATGTTTTCTGCGGCGAAAAGTGAGTTCAAGCATCTCGAATATTTCTACTTTCACAATTTTGTATACGAGAGCATGTGGAAAGATAATCGGCGGCGACACACCGAGAGAATTCCAACAACAGAAATAGCGCACAAGTACGGTCCCGATTACAAACTTGTATTCGTCGGCGATGCGACCATGAGCCCTTACGAGATCGTTTATGCGGGTGGCAGTGTCGAACACTGGAACGAAGAACCCGGCGCAGTCTGGATCAAGCGGCTCTTGCATACGTACCCGAAGGCAATCTGGTTAAATCCGGAACCCGAACAACGATGGGAATACACACCCTCGATCAAGCTGACTCGTGAGCTTATGGGCGACAGGATGTATCCGCTAACCATTAGCGGATTGGATGACGGTATAAAGCGATTACATTAAATCGACCGTCAAGACGAATAATCGCCCGTCGGGACTGATAATCGCCCGTCAGGACGGGCTCCTACGATACGCCGACCCGCGCCTGTTGGAGCCCGTCCTGACGGGCGAATCTCCTACGATACGCCGACCCGCGCCTGTTGGAGCCCGTCCTGACGGGCGAATCTCCTACGGATTGATTAATTCCCTGAGATCGGCGAGGACTTGCTGTGAGTGGGTGTCCGGATCGACCTTCGCATAATGTTTCGCCACACGTCCATTCGGGTCGATAAGGAATGTCTGACGCTTGGCCACTGTCATGCCGAACATTTTGGTTGTTACGCCGTATGCATCGGACGTCGTTCGGTCGGTATCGGCGAGAAGCGGGAAGGGCAGGCTGTACTTGTCAGCAAATGCTTTATGTGACACTTCGTCGTCCAGGCTGACGCCCAGTATCTGACAGTCGAGTTCCTTAAACGCAAAAATATCATCGCGAAATTCGCAGGCTTCGGTCGTGCATCCCGGTGTGTCGTCTTTGGGATAAAAATAAAGCGCAACCCACCTGTTCCTGTAATCTTCAAGCGAATGAAGCTGACCATTCTGGTCCCTGAGCTCGAAGCCGGGTGCCGGATCGCCTTGCTTAATTGCGTCGGCCAAAAGCGTGCTTCCTGCTGCCAGCAGCAAGAAGACAATAGCGAAGGTTGCGAAAACACGTTTCATGGCAAACGTCCTCTTGAGTCCTGTTAATTCCCGGTAGATTCTGCGCCCGTCTGATACAGCGTAGATTGGCAGCAGTTCAGTCGGTACTATAATACGCTTTGGGAATCTCTGATCAATAAGAATGGCAAGCCGCTTCGCAGGAAAGAACACAGCACTGGTCATGCCCGGTGGTGGGGCGCGTGGTGCATTCCAGGTTGGTGTTCTCAAGGCAATTGCCGAATTATTGCCGGCGAAGGCCTCTAACCCGTTTCCCGTAATCAGCGGCACGTCGGCCGGCGCGATCAATTCCGTCGTTCTTGCCACCAGGGCCCGGCATTACAACATCGCGGTCAAGGAACTCGAGCGGGTCTGGGGCCATTTTCACAGCAGCCAGGTGTTTCGCACCGACAGCTGGACTATGTTCAAGAGCAGCTTGCACTGGATGGCTGCTATGATCTTCGGCGGCCTGATCGTCGGCGCGCCGCGATCTTTGCTTGACAATA
>JAZFPY010000166.1:0-3223 GCA_036444875.1 Woeseiaceae bacterium
TATTCCGGCTTGCTGACCGGGCAAAACAAACATGACGAGGCCCGCGCTTCGGCCGCGAAAGTAATCAAGCTGGCTCCGGATCAGGCAATTGGCTACAACACTCTCGGCTTTTCGTATCTGTACAACAACCCGAAGAATTTCGCCAAGGCTGAGAAAAACTTCAAGCACGCCATCAAACTCGAGCCTGGCGAAGACAACTATTGGGTCAACGTCGGGGATGTGCATCGCGCGATGGGCGATCTCGAAGCAGCACGAAGTGATTATTCCGGGGCGCTGGAGCTTGACGCCAATAACGAAGTGGCTGCTGTCAAGCGTGGACACGTCAATTCCTTCCTTGGCGACTTCGATGAAGCCCGGGCGGACTACAGTATGGGTATCGCTGCCGGTCAGGATATCAACCAGTCAACGCTGGCCAATTATCGCGCCTTCGTCAATCTGCACGCTGGTGATCACGAGGCGGCCGTCGAAGAACTGAAGGGTGAACTGGGGCGTGTCGACACATTGGAGATGCCGGCGGATCAGAAAATCGGCGCGCGCAATTTCCTTCTGATAAACATTGCTGATATCTGCTTCAACTATGACATGCTTGATGAGGCCGCAAGCGCCGTGGACCAACTATCCGCATCGCTGGCAGAGGCAGGCAGCAACACCGGAGACGAGGATTTCCTCCGGCAGCAGAAGGCAACCGCCACCTACTGGCAAGGCAAACTTGTAGCTAGGCAAGGCGACTACGCAACGGCAGAAGCGAAAGCTGAAGAGTTCGCGCGGTTGCTGGCCGACGACGACAATCCGCGCAAGCTGGAACGCTACCACGAGTTGTTGGGGCTGATTGCTCTCAAACAACAGGATTATGACGGAGCCATCGCGCACTACCGGCAGGCCAATCTCAGCACCAGCCCAGGTGCTGGTGACGTCAAGAATATCTACATGCTGGCGAGAGCATTGCAGGGTGCCGGAAAAAATGATGAGGCCAGTGAGCTGCTGCAGGAAGTTGCCGGCTGGAACTTCAACAGCGCCTGGTTTGCCATGCTGAGAAAAGAGGCAGCTGGCGCAAGCTAGAGCATCAACCAAAACAGAGCGTCTGCCCGGATAATCCGGGCAGATGTATCTGCTGGCAGCCGAAAGCAGGACTTCAAAGAATCAGATCCGACCCCGTTTTTGGGGTACGGCTCAGCATGAAAGAAGTTGCGGCAGTCTGGCCCAGCCAGGCAGAGTTGCTCCGACCACACACCTATCGGCTCATATTGCCTGCATAACTGCCTAGCCTTGAGATCGACCGGCTTCCCATTGATCGATAGGATGAAGTGGCCCGACCGGGCAGTAGTGTTCCTTGGTGGGAATGCCCGTTAGTCGCGAATACAGATCGTGGAAAGCTCGCATCTCACACCCCGGTGTGCCAATAAGAGTGGAAATAACGAAAGCCCCGCCCAGATGAGAAAATAGGCAGACTTCCCAGCCCCACACGGCACGGGCCAAGAGCTCTGTTTCAATGGTCCCCTTGGTCAGATAGCCGATTCCGGCAATTACGAGAAAGATGCCACCGCTGATAAGTGCAGGCCATTTCTTCCAGGCGCGGGAAAAGCCGATATTGATTACGTAGCTGATCAGAAAAAGACCAATGAGCACACCATTCCAGACGACGGGTCGAATACGACCATCTCCACTCATGAGTTCGCCGGAAATCCCGATCAGTAGAAAAACGTACCAGATACAAATCAAGCCAAACGCAAGTCGCACTAGTCGCCCGATCGGGCCGGGTCTCGGCAGCGATCCAGGGTCGTCAAGTTTCAGGTCTGTCGTCGCCATGTCTTCACCTCATTCACCCAGCTTGGATGGACCCACACCTGCCCAGCAAGCGAGGAGTCGTCCATTGCTGGCTCAATCTCCAGAATTAATCTCACTCCAAGGAGTGTAAACCCTGTAGTAACTACAGAGTCAAGGCCGGACCGCTGAACATCATTCCGTTATCGCAGTTGCTATGCCAAGGTCGGCTTGGCGCCGACAGCAAACATTCTAAAACCCGGGCATTGCATAGCCCGCTTCTTCCGGTTCTGTGATGTGCGAAGCCAGAAAATCGATTATTCGCTTCGGCAGGTAATACTCAGGCCGCCAGGGCAGGCCGCCGCTTATGAACCCGACATGCCCCCCGTGTTCGCTTACTTCGAACGTGATGCAGTCTGAGAGCTGTTCTTCGTCCGGAATGATCTCCGGCGTCATGAAAGGGTCATCGAGCGAATTGATGATCAGTGTGGGGCGCTGAATCTGCTTGAGATAGCCCTTCGAGCTGCAGCGATCATAATATTCGTCCTTGCCGGAGAAGCCATGCAGTGGTGCTGTCACGGCATCGTCGAACTCGGCAAAAGTCTCCGCGTTCATCGCCCGGTGCCAATCGAATGCGGCCGTGTACTGGTCAAATTTTCGGCGCACGGCATTCTTCATGCGTTTTAGTAAGTGACGCTGATAAATCCTTGAAAAACCTTGTGTTATAGCGTCCGAAGATATCTGCAAATCCAATGGTACGCTGACCGCGGCGGCCGCGTGCAATGGCGTCGAAACGCCGTTCTCGCCGAGGTATTTCAAGAGCACATTACCACCCAGGGAATAGCCGGCGGCCATTATCGGCCCCTCGTGTCCCGCGGTGCGCAAGCGCTCCAGGAAGAAGCGGATATCGCTGGTTTCCCCTGCGTGATAGCGCCGTGGCAGACGGTTCCGGTAGTCGCCACAGTCTCGAAAGTGCAGGACCGCTGCGCGCCAACCGCGATCGGCTGCTGCCTGCAAGAGCATGCGTGCGTAGGAAGATTCGGCCGAGCCTTCCAGACCGTGCAACACGATCAGGGTCGGTGAGTTTGGGTCAGCGTCAGATGTACCGGTCAACCAGTCAACGACCGTCAGGTCTCCGTCCGGCAGTTCGATATTCTCACAGCGCAGTTTCAGCCGGGGCGCACCGGCCCAGGGCAGGGCTGGATATATCGTTTGCGCGTGGCGGTTCTTGAGCCAGCGAGCAGGACGAAACTGGCTGCTGCAAACTCGGCTGTCCTTTGAGAGCTGTGTCATTCTGGCCAAATTATGGGCTGAACAAAAAAGGCCCCCCGCTTGCGCAGGGGGCCGGCCGTGGAGTGTTAACTCCTTCAGGCATTCGCAACAGGGGGCGGGGGAGCGTGTCCCTGTTGCAATGCACAAGCTAGGACATCAGGCACCCTGCTGTCAAGCAAAATTTGGTGTG
>JAZFPY010000167.1:0-2341 GCA_036444875.1 Woeseiaceae bacterium
CAAATGTATGAACGTACTCGGCTGTGCCAAAGCCCATACTCCTGATGTCATAAGCTTCGAGGATATTCAGTATCTGCAGCGCCGCGATTCCCTGCCCGTTCGGTGGCAATTCGTATATGTCATAGCCACGGTAGTTCGTCGATACGGGCTTGACCCACTCCGATTTGTGCTCGGCCATATCTGCGTATCGAAGGAAGCCTCCTTGCTCGGTCATGTAGGAGTCGATCTTTCTCGCGATCTCGCCCTTGTAAAAGGCATCGCGGCCACCATCGGCTATTGTCTGATAGGTTCTGGCCAGTCGTGGGTTCCTGAAAACCTGGCCTTTCCTCGGCGCTTTGCCACCGGGCATGAAGGTGTCGGCGAAGCCTGCATAGTCTTTGAGGTTCTCCGCGTTTCTCGCCCAGCCGTAGGCGATGTACTCGGATACTGGGAATCCATCAGTCGCATATGCGATTGCTGGTGCCAGCAATTCACTCATTGGCAAACGTCCGTATCTGGCGTGCAGCTCGAACCATCCGTCCACGGCGCCCGGCACACTTACGGGCAATGGGCCTCGCGGCGGAATACTGTCGAGACCCAGGTCCTTGAAGGTCTGCAGACTGAGCGCTTTCGGGGCGCGACCTGAGCCGTTGAGGCCGGTCAGCTCTCCCTTTTCGGCGTCCCAGACGATAGCGAACAGGTCGCCTCCGATGCCGGATCCTGTCGGCTCCATCAGGCCGAGCGCTGCGTTAGCCGCGATGGCCGCGTCAGCGGCGCTGCCGCCGGCTTTCAAGATATCCAGCGCAATCTGAGTGGCCAGCGGCTGGCTCGTCGCCGCCATGCCGTGCGGCGCAATGATCTCCGATCGGGAGGCAAACGGCTTGCCCGATACGCGATCGAAGCCCTGTGCTCCTGCGGACACATTAGCCATGACCATCATCACCCATATCATTGCTCGCAATCGTCTGCTGTTCATGCATATCTCCGGGCCACTCTGGAAAAGCACGAATGATGCCTAGATTATGAGGGGATTGAAACTCTATGTGAGCCTGATCGGAAAGGAAACCGGGTCATAGCGCCGGGGTCGCTGCGGCAGCCCGCTCCGGTTATGATGCAAGCCCATGAGCAGCAACTATGCAGAGCTGGGCGAGCTTTACCCGGCGCATATCGAGGCGATCAAAGCGCGGCACGACCGTGCGCTCGAGAAGGCGGGAGCTGGCCACGCTGTCATATTTTCCGGTGCGCCAAAGCTCGTGTTCCTGGATGACGCCTACTATCCGTTCAAAGCAAATCCGCACTTCGTGGGTTGGCTGCCGCTGACGACGACACCATTTTGCTACCTGATTCATACGCCAGGCGAAGTGCCGGTTCTTGTCTATTATCAGGAGAAGGATTACTGGCACACGCCGCCTGCCGACCCGCAGGGCTACTGGACCGATCATTTTGATATTAGAGTCGTGCACACGGTAGACGACGTCGCCCGGCACCTGCCTCAGACTCGCGACAAATGCATCCTTGTCGGCGACATTGGCGATGAAGCGCATGCATTCAAAATCGAACGCATCAACCCGGCTTCGGCGATCAATATTCTCCATTATGCGCGGAGCGAGAAGACCGGCTACGAACTGGCTTGCATGCGCGCCGCCTCCCGGCGCGCCGTGAAAGGTCACCGGGCAGCCGAGGAAGGGTTTCGTGCAGGCAAGTCGGAATACGAGATTCACCTCGCCTACTGCCAGGCGGCGAAACACACGGAAAACGAACTACCGTACGGCAACATCATTGCGCTGAACGAGCACAGCGCGATCATGCACTACCAGCACCAGGCCCGGGAGTCCCCTGCCAGGACTCGATCGTTTCTGATTGACGCCGGCGCAAATGTGCACGGCTACGCGTCCGACATCACGCGGAGCTACTCTTTCGAAGACAGCGAATTCCGGGAATTCATCGATCGCCTGGATGCATTGCAGCTTGACTTGGTCAATGAAGTCAAAGCCGGTGTCGACTTCAAAGACCTGCATTTGCTGACGCATCGGAAAATTGCCGAATTGTTGGTCACTGTAGGCCTGGCATCCGGAAGTATTGAATCTCTCATCGAAAACGATGTCACCACAGCGTTTTTCCCGACAGGCCTGGGCCATCTTCTCGGCATACAGGTACACGACGTCGGCGGATTCATGGAGGATGAGAGCGGCAATACGATCGACAGACCAAGCGGCCATCCCTGGCTGCGGCTGACGAGAACGCTCGAGGTGGACCAGGTGCTGACAGTCGAGCCCGGGTGCTATGTTATCGACATGCTCCTCGAGAACCTGGAAGGAACACCCGGCGCTGCCATGGTCAACCGGGACAAGGTCGACTGGCT
>JAZFPY010000168.1:0-3345 GCA_036444875.1 Woeseiaceae bacterium
TCAGCCAGCGTGCCGTCCACCATGCCTCCGTGCTCCATGCCTGTGTTAGTCATACGCACGCCGATAACCGTTGCCAGAACGACACTGGCTGCAAGGCCGATCCAGGCCGGTGTGGTCCATCTGATCGGCCGGCGCGATGCCAGGTCGACAACCTTGTCTTCGCCTGTAATAACCAGCAGCTCTGGCATCTTCAGGTCTGGCACGTCAATCGCAAGCGCTGCGGCAATCCTCACATCGAGCGCCTGCATTTCCGCCTTGACCGCATTGCAGGACGAGCATTCAGACGAGTGCAGGGCACCACCATCGAATGATTCCGACGGGTCTGCTGCTATTGCCTGTTTGTAGTCCTCGCAGTTCATGTTTTGTCCGGCGGCGCTCATGGGGCCGCTCCTTCGCCTATTTCATCCTTCAGCTTGTTGCGTGCCCGGTGCAGTCTGGTCAAGACAGCGCCCGGCTTGATATCCATCAGTTCCGCGATCTCCTTCGTCGAATGCCCCATCAGGACCTGCAGTACGAGCGGTTCGCGGTAGTCGTCCTCCAATCTGTAAATAGCCTGTCTAACGTCATCGAGATCCGAGTCTGAACTTTTGGCAAGCATCGCCGCTTGAGACGCGGTCAAGTTGTCGATGTCCACCGTCTCCAGTCGCTTCCTTTCGAAATATCTCGCGTTTTCCCGGCGCACAATGGTCAACGCCCATTGTTTTGCCGCCGCATCGTCGCGTAATCCATCCAGCGACTTCCAGGCTCTCAGCAATGCTTCCTGTACGACGTCTTCGGCGATAGCCGCGTCCCGGCAGAGCCAGGCCGCATAGCGGTACATATCCCGATGCCATACGCCTACAAGGCGATCAAACCGCTGCTTGCGTCCCACGTCCGCATCGCTACTATTCATACGAGATGACCTGCTCAATTGGCAAAATATTACTCACGCTAGGGAAATATGTACTTCAGGCGTGGAAACCTTACCGAAATACAGCGAAAATCCAAGCATTACCGACGATTGCGACAGTGGTATGAGAAGAACAACCCAAGGACAGTTTCCATCCACCCGGCTAAGGCGGGTCCGCCGCAGTGCAGCATTGCGGCGTCTGGTCGCCGAATCTGCGCTCGGCCCAGCGGACCTGATTTACCCGATGTTCGTGCTGGACGGCAAGAAACGCTCGGAGGCCGTGCCCTCGATGCCGGGTATTCAGCGACACAGCATCGATGGCATTTTGCAGGAAACTGACGAGGCCGTGGCTCTCGGGATTCCCGCTGTCGCCTTGTTTCCGGTCATTGATCCCGAGCTAAAGAGCCTCAATGGTGAAGAATGCGCGAACCCGGCCGGGCTCGTGCAGCGTACGATTGCAGCCATCAAAGCGAAGCATCCCGACCTTGCCGTGATAAGCGATGTCGCACTCGATCCTTATACGACACACGGGCAGGACGGCATCATCGATGAGGATGGCTATGTGCTGAATGACGAGACTGTAGAGATGCTCGTCAAACAGGCAGCTTCGCATGCAAAAGCAGGAGCGGATATCGTCGCTCCGTCTGACATGATGGACGGGCGCATCGGCGCGATTCGTACTGAGCTTGAAGACAGTGGATTTCATAACACGCTGATCCTCGCCTATGCCGCCAAATATGCCTCCTGTTTCTATGGCCCGTTTCGCGATGCGGTCGGGTCGGCCGGGAATCTCGGCGGCGGCGACAAAAAAACTTATCAAATGGATCCGTCAAACAGCGACGAGGCCCTGCGAGAGGTCGGCCTGGACCTCGCCGAGGGCGCGGATCTCGTCATGGTGAAACCGGCCATGCCATACCTCGACGTGATCAGGAGGGTGCGGGACGAATTCGGGGTCCCCACGTTTGCATATCAGGTCAGTGGCGAATACGCCATGCTCAAGGCCGCGGCCGAAAACGGCTGGCTCGAAGAGGGAGCGGCAGTTCTCGAATCATTGCTTTGCATCAAGCGGGCGGGCGCCCATGCGGTGCTGAGCTATTTTTCGCTGGCCGTGGCTCGGTGGCTGACGGAGTAGGTATACTGAGCCGGCAGAGCAGCAAATAAACGGTTTGTGTAACAATCGAGTAACGATAAATACACGTCCAGGGGGCGTATTCTTTGCCGTCAGAGAGAATGAAAACTTGGCGACGAAAACGGACCGGCGACCATGGGCGGTAAGGCGGCTGCTATTGATCGCTACGGCGTCATGGGCTATCCGGTATCGCACAGCCGTTCCCCGGTAATTCACCGCCTGTTCGCCTTACAAACAGGCGAGAACCTGCAGTATGAATTGCTTCAGGTCGCACCCGACAAACTCGATACCGCGATAAAGCAATTTCAACGAACGGGAGGCAAGGGCCTGAACATCACCCTGCCGCACAAGAGCGAAGTGACGCGGCTCGTCGACGATCTCAGCGAGCGCGCCAGCAGTTCCGGTGCAGTCAATACGCTGGTATTTCGGGACAAAGAGATTGTCGGCTACAACACCGACGGCACAGGGCTCATGCGTGACCTTCTCGTTAATCTCGGCCTCGAACTCAAGGACGCCAGTATTCTGATTCTCGGTGCCGGTGGCGCGACGCGCGGTATCGTTGGCCCATTGCTTGACGCTGAGCCGGAATCGATAACCATTGCCAACCGGACTCTGTCGAGGGCCCGGGTCCTCGCGGAGCATTTCTCCGCTTCCGGGCCCGTAACCGCTTGCCGGTTCAGAGAGGTGAAACCCTCATCGTCATTCGACCTCATCATCAATGCGACCTCGGCCAGCGTCAAGGGCGAATTGCCCCCTTATCCCGAATCCGCAGTCACTGACCGGACTTTTTGCTACGACCTGTCTTACGGCCTCAGCCCCACGCCATTCAGCAGCTGGGCAGCGCGGAAGGGCGCGGCGCGTTCCGTGATGGGTTGGGGCATGCTGGTCGAACAGGCTGCAGAGTCTTTTAATCTCTGGCGTGGCGTCAGGCCGGACACGCAAAAAGTGCTGGAGCAACTCTCGATTACCGCATAGTCACGAACTCTTCCGCACTCGTGGGATGAATCGCAACCGTATCGTCGAAGTCTTTCTTCGTCGCCCCCATGCGTACGGCAACGGAAAATCCCTGCATCATTTCGTCGGCGCCGTCGCCGACGACGTGGCAGCCGACAATTTTTTCCTCGTGACCGACCGTAACAAGCTTCATGGCTGACGGTTCCTTGTGTTCGCCGAGCGCATAGAGCATGGGTGTGAATCTTGACTCATACACTCTCACATCGTCGCCGAACTCTGCCTTGGCATCGGCCTCGGTCATTCCAACCGTGCCGATTGGCGGATGCGCGAATACCACTGTCGGTATGAAGCGATATTCAAGATGGCGATCGGC
>JAZFPY010000169.1:0-2462 GCA_036444875.1 Woeseiaceae bacterium
TCCTGGGAAGGAACGATACGAACGGCCGTCATGAAACCACCGTCCGCGGCAAATTGCTTTGGCAGACCGATGCCGACTGGACGGTCAAGTTGACCATGATGTACACCGACATAGACGATGGTTACGATGCGTTTGCCGTGGATAACAGTTTTATCGTACTTTCCGACCAGCCTGGAAAGGACGCGCAGGAAAGCGTCGGATCCTCGTTGAAAGCGGAGTGGCATGGCGCGGATCGCTTCAGCCTGACGTCGATTACGTCTTTCGCAAAGTCAGATATCGATTTCAGCTTTGATGCAGACTGGGGAAACGCAGACGCGTGGGCTCCGTTCACGTATGGCTTCATTTCAGTCAACGACAGGGAGCGCAGCACGTTTAGCCAGGAATTGCGACTGACGTCGAGTGACGGCGGGCGAATCTTCAATGAGTCGACGGACTGGTTGGTCGGCGTGTATGTCACCAGGCTTACCGATGACCTGGAGACGCTCAACCAGGGGCTTTACTTTGATCCGTTCTTCGATTTCACGCTTGATCTCGATGACTCGTTTAGCAGCACTTATGAAGCGATCAACGCAGCGTTGTTTGGTCAGCTCGACTTTAATATCGGAATTTCCAGTCAGGTCACGCTCGGGGTTCGTGTCGAAGATCGTTCGACAGAGTATGCCGATTCATCCGGACTGTCGTTGGGTCCCGGGGAGACGATGATCGGCGGCGAGCTGACAGTCAGTCACGGCTTCTCCGATGCACTGACTGGCTTCGTCAGCCTGTCGAAAGGCTTTAAAGCCGGTGGCTTCAACCTGGGGCTGGTGCCGGATGACCGGCGCGAGTTTGCGCAGGAAGCGCTGTGGAATCTGGAAGCCGGGATCAAGTCCGACTGGCTCAATAATGCCCTGATTTTCAATGCCTCGGTTTTCTACAGCGAACGCAGCGACCAGCAGGTCAGGACCTCGTTCCAGCTGGTTCCGAATGATCCTGCGTCATTCGTCTTTTTCACGGACAATGCGGCCAAAGGGCGGACTGTTGGGCTCGAGGCGGAACTCCGCTGGCAACTGAACGACGCATGGCAGTTTTACGCAAACGCAGGACTCCTGAAGGCCGAGTTCGAAGAATTCTCGACGCCACAAGTAGACCTCAGCGGGCGCAGGCAGGCACACGCGCCGGATTACACGGTCGCACTGGGTGGCGTTTATCGTCACCCGAGCGGTTTTTTTACACGCCTGGACTATTCTGCCCGCGACGAGTTTTATTTCGATGTGAGCCATGATCAGTTGTCCCTGGCCGCCGAAATAGTCAATGCACGCATTGGATACGCTGCCGATCGCTGGTCAGCACAGCTCTGGGCCCGGAACTTGTTTGATGAACAGCATGCTGTCCGGGGCTTCTATTTTGGCAACGAACCGCCAGACTTCCCGAACAAGCTCTATTTGCGTTACGGTGATCCCCGTCAGATCGGCATTACTTTTGATATGAGGTTTTGATATGCGTGTTGCTGTTGATATCAGTCTTTATCCCCTGGCGGATGATTTTCTTCCAGCTATCAAGGACGTCATCGGACGACTGAATGCATGCGAGTCGCTCGAGGTGATTACGAATCCGATGAGTACTCAGATTCGCGGAGAGTACGATGACGTCATGGCAGCAATCAGCCGCGAGATAAAGACGACTTTCGAGTCGTCGCCAAAGGCAGTATTTGCAATCAAGATGCTCAATAATCCGATCGCGGGATAAGCATCGGGAATGGAACTACTCGCTTCTGTCGTTTCCAGGCAATTTCAGGCGCTGGCGCCATTAGAACTTCTCGCCGTACTGCTTGCCGTCGGCTACCTGTTGCTGGCGATTCGACAGAATATCTGGTGCTGGTTTTTTGCTGCCATCAGTACTGCAATTTACGTATATCTCTTTTTGCAGGCGAAGCTCTACATGGAGTCGCTCCTCAATATCTTCTATTTCGCTATGGCCCTCTATGGCTGGACTATCTGGTATTTTGGCAGGGTCGGGAATGCGGAGCTTCCAGTATCAGTCTGGTCACGGTCCATTCATGCGGTCGCCCTGGTGGTAATTGCCGCGATCAGTCTGACGACCGGCTACCTGCTCGACCGGTTTACTGACGCGGCATTTCCTTACGTCGATTCAATGACGACCTGGGGTGCGGTCTGGGCGACATTCCTGGTGGCGCGAAAAGTACTCGAAAACTGGTGGTACTGGCTCGTCATCGACGTCACATCGGTATTCATTTACTGGGCACGCGATCTGCAACTGACGTCGCTGTTGTTCGTCATTTACGTAATGCTCGTTCCGATCGGCCTGTTGAGCTGGACGCGTTCGTATCGCGAAGTTAAGCAGGCCGTACCAGTGGTGCCGTGAACAGCACAATTGGTGCCGTGAACAGCACAATTTCTCCGGCAGAAGCATTGTCCGGAATTCCCGGCTGGAACGGCAAGGCTGCGACCTGGCGCGAACTAAAG
>JAZFPY010000170.1:0-4462 GCA_036444875.1 Woeseiaceae bacterium
GACAGGCATTGCCGACGCGGCTTATTTTGGTCCGGAGAACGAGTTCTTCGTGTTCGATGATGTGCGCTGGGACGATACGATGCAGGGCGCGTTCTATTCGGTCGACTCGAGCGAAGGCGCATGGAACACGAGCAGAAGTTACGAAGACAGTAACACCGGCCACCGGCCAACCGTCAAAGGCGGCTATTTCCCGGTACCACCGGTCGATTCCCTGCACGATATTCGTTCGGCGATGTGTCTCGCGCTGGAGGAGCTGGGTCTCGAGACAGAGGTTCACCATCATGAGGTAGCGACCGCCGGCCAGGGTGAAATAGGCGTTAAATTCAACACCTTAGTAAAAAAGGCGGACGAAGTTCAGATCCTTAAATACGTCGTTCACAACGTGGCGCACAGCTACGGCAAGACCGCTACCTTTATGCCCAAACCGCTTGTCAATGACAACGGCAACGGCATGCATGTACATCAGTCGCTCTTCAAGGACGGTAAGAATCTATTCGCGGGTGATGGTTACGCGGGCCTATCTGACACAGCGCTGTATTACATCGGCGGCATTATCAAACATGCGAAAGCACTAAACGCGTTTACAAACCCGTCCACAAATAGCTACAAGCGACTCGTGCCGGGCTTCGAGGCGCCGACGATACTGGCGTATTCTGCACGCAATCGTTCCGCCTCGATTCGCGTTCCTTACGATTCGAGGCCGAAGGGACGCCGGTTGGAAATTCGCTTCCCTGACTCGATGGCCAATCCATACCTCGCCTTTGCGGCAATGATGATGGCTGGCATTGACGGCATTCAGAACAAGATTCATCCGGGCGATCCGCTGGACAAGGATCTTTATGACCTGCCGCCGGAGGAGGAGAAGGGCCTGAAGCTCGTCGCATTTTCACTCGATGAGGCGCTGGAAGCGCTCGATGCTGATCGTGCGTTTCTCAAAGCCGGCGACGTGTTCAGCGATGACGTAATCGACGCCTACATGGACCTCAAATGGGAAAATGTGACCAGGCTTCGAATGACCACGCATCCCGTGGAGTTCGACATGTACTACAGCCTCTAGGGCCTAAAACTGTGAACCGGGCGACATTTTGCCGCCCGGGCACTGGCCCCGACCCGGAGAGCGCTGCTATGCTAGTCCTATGCGCATGCGTCTGTTTATCGCCGCCTCGATCCTTCTGGCCACCGGCACTGTCCTGGCTCAGGCGTACCGCTGGGTGGACGAAAACGGCATCGTCCATTATTCCGACAGACCCGCACCGGGAGCTGAGCGGATCCAGTTGCCCAGGGATACTCGCACCGCATCGCAGCGACGAGTCGCGGCGGTGGCGACAGCCCCGGCGCAGTCTGCACGTGAGCAGCTGGCCGAGGCCCCGGCATTCAAATATGAAAGCCTTGCAATCGCTTCACCGGAAGCAGAGCAAACATTGTGGAACATAGAAGGCGTACTGGATGTAACGCTGGCACTTCGCCCGGCGCTGCAGGACGGTCACCAGGTCCGGGTGTATTTCGACGGCAAACGCCAAACGGTGGACAGCGCGTCCTTTCAGATTCAGGAAGTCTGGCGTGGCGTGCACAATCTTCAGGCGGAGGTCGTCGATGCGAAGGGCAAGCTGATGATTCGCAGCGTGACGAACCGATTCTACGTACAGCAAAACACGATCAGCGTCCGGCCAGCCAACAACTAAGCAGAAGTCCTTCCGATACCGGCCGCGGCGGTGCATCGTCGGGCGATATCTTTGCTGCCTTAAACACCGGCGTTGTCCTTCTCGATCAGAATCTCCTGATCACCGACCTGAACCCCGCCGCCGAGAACCTGCTCGGCATCAGCCAGGGCAGGGCGCACGGCAGGCCGCTGCTGCAACTCGTGGACGACGATGCCGAGTTCCAGGATATTCTGTCCCGCGCACTGAGCAGCGGCCAGACGTATGCGACCGAGCTGCGGCTGGGGCCGACAGAAGTTCATGCGGAAGACCGCATCGTGGATTTCCGCGTGTCATCCCTCGAAAATGCGGATCTGACCGCGGACCTGTTGATCGAAATGGCGGACGTCACTCGCCGCTCAAGAATCAGCCGCGAGAACGCGCTGCTTATTCAACACGGCGCAGGGCGGCAGATGATTCGCCAGCTGGCACACGAAATAAAAAACCCACTCGGCGGAATTCGCGGTGCAGCGCAGTTACTCAGCAAGCAGCTTCGAAGCGAAGAGCTCCGGGAATACACGAACGTCATCATCAACGAGGTTGACCGTCTCGCCGGTCTCGTGGACACCTTGCTTGGCCCGGGTGGGCCACCAAACAAACAACCAGCCAATGTCCATGAGCTGCTCGAATATGTCGTGCGCCTGATTCACGCGGAAGCCGGTGATGAGATCGATATTCGGCGCGATTACGATGCCGGCTTGCCGTTGATCGATCTTGACCACGATCAGCTGGTGCAGGCATTTCTTAACCTCGTGAGAAACGCGGTTGCTGCACTGGACGGACAGGGCACGATCATCCTTCGGAGCCGCGCGATCATGAATTTCACCATAGGCGAAACACGACATAAGGCAATCGCCAGTATAGAAATTGAAGACGACGGACCGGGCATTCCACCAGACCTGCAGGGCTCGATATTCTATCCGCTGGTCACGAACAGACCGGACGGCACGGGCCTTGGGCTGCCGGTCGCACAGGAACTGATCAGCCGCCACCATGGGCTGATCGAATTTGAAAGCCGGCCGGGGCGCACGGTGTTTTTCGTCAGAATACCGCTGGTCCCCGCCATACCTCCTGGCCCGGGCGCGGGGGACCGGCATGGCTGATGGTGAACTAACTGTCTGGATTGTCGACGATGATGAGTCGCTGCGCTGGGTTCTCGAGAAAGCGCTGCGCCAGGCGGGCATGGAAACCAGGAGCTTTGAGCGCGCCGAACACTTGCTCGAAGCAATCGGGCACGACCGTCCCGACGTTCTTATTACAGACGTGCGCATGCCCGGCATGGATGGTATTGCGTTGCTCAACAGAGTCAGCCGCGGCTGTCCCGAGCTGCCAATCATCGTCATTACCGCGCATTCGGACCTGGATCACGCGGTGGCCGCCTACCAGGGAGGCGCATTCGAATACCTTCCCAAACCGTTCGATCTCGACGAAGCCATCGAGCTCGTAAGAAAAGCCGCGCGCAAGAACGGCAAACCCGCATCAGGTGGCAATGCAAAGGAGGCGAACGAAATACCGATGCTGATCGGCAAGGCGCCCGCCATGCAGGAGGTCTTTCGTTCGATCGGGCGCCTGGCACGCTCGAGCATGACGGTCTTGATTACGGGCGAGTCCGGTACCGGCAAAGAGCTCGTGGCGCGGGCGCTGCATCAACACAGTCCAAGGGCCGGCAAACCGTTTGTCGCGCTCAACACCGCGGCGATCGCGTCGGAATTGCTGGAGTCGGAGCTGTTTGGCCATGAGCGGGGAGCATTTACCGGGGCGGATTCGCGGCGCATCGGACGCTTCGAGCAGGCCGATGGGGGCACGCTGTTTCTCGATGAAATCGGCGATATGTCTCCCGCGCTGCAGACGCGAATGCTGCGAGTGCTCGCGGAGAGTGAATTTTTTCGCGTCGGCGGGCAAGCTCTGATCCGGGTCGACGTCAGAGTCATTGCTGCCACAAACCAGGATCTTGCGCGTGCCGTCAGAGAACACCGATTCCGCGAAGACCTCTTCCACCGGCTAAACGTCATGCGCATCAATACGCCGCCGTTAAGGCAGCGGCGACAGGATATCCCATCACTGCTCGAGCACTATCTGACAGACGCTGCAAGAGAACTTGGCGCCACCGCGAAAACCATCAACCCTGAAGCAATGGAAATTCTGCGCTCATTCGACTGGCCGGGGAACGTACGTCAACTGGTCAACGCGACCCGCCGTCTGACCGTGACCGCGCCCGGCGGCGTCATCAGCGCCCTCGACATACCGGAGGACCTCGGTGGCAAGTCGTCAGGCAAAGGCGCTTTCCAGGAGTGGACGCAGAGCCTGGCACACTGGGCCGAACAGCAGCTGAACGATCAGGATCGCAGCCCGCTTCTTGACGCAGCCCTGCCCGAATTCGAGCGGACGCTTATTCGCATCGCGCTCAACCAGGCAAAAGGACACCGTCAGGACGCAGCGAAACTGCTTGGCTGGGGACGCAATACGTTGACGCGGAAGATCAAGAGCCTCGAGCTTGAATGATGATCGCCCGTCAGGACGGGCTCCTACGATACGTCGAGCAGCACCTGTTGGAGCCCGTCCTGACGGGCGAATCAATAAATCCCGCAGCGAATGTCGTACCGGTCGGACAGATGTCAAACGGTCAAAGAGCCAATCAACTGACGCAAAGATTGCATATCGTGCCGAAGCAAATAGTCGGCGATGCCGCTGTTAATGGTCTGACAGACGAGGGGATCGTAAAACAGCGCTGTGCCCACACCCACGGTGGCCGCTCCGGCGATCAT
>JAZFPY010000171.1:0-4327 GCA_036444875.1 Woeseiaceae bacterium
TTGAAGTACGCGGTTTTGAATGCGCTGCCGCTGTGCCAGTCGCCAGTGAGCGCTTGAGCCAGCTCGAAAGACGGCCGGCGCGGGCCAAACGTCAAGGCATCGGGGCTCTTGCTCTGCTTGCTCGTCATCGCGGGTCCACGGTATTCCGGGGACAGTATACTGACACACTTCGCCGCCGCCGCCGTGTACACGTCATTGAGAACATCTCCATGAGCGAGCGAATCCGGCCTGTGTTGCTGGTCATTGCGGCATTCATCGTCTATGTGCCTGCCAAGGTGATTTTCTAGTCCCGGGAATCATTCCGCAGCAGCGACTCCAGCTCGCGGGCTGTATCCTTCGCAGACTGAATCAGGCGTTCCTCGTCATGGTGAATAGCGTGTTGCTCGTCTAGCAGGCGCCTGTCATGTTCACGAAATGTGTCGATGCTTCGCCTGACCTCCTCCTGGTCGAAACCAAGCATATCCAGTACACGCCCGCTCATAGCCAGGCTGGAAAACAATGTCTCGCGGAAGATATGCGTGATGCCGAGATCCATCAGCGTGTGGGCATGCCGGCGGTTTCTCGCACGGGCGATAATGGTCAGATGAGGAAAATTGCGGGTTACGGTCTCTGCGGTCCTGACAGACGCTTCGATATCGTCAATGGCAAGCACCAGTAACTTCGCCCGTTCTGCACCGGCTGCCCGCAGGAGGTCAAGCCGGCCGGCGTCACCGAAGTGAACCTTGCTGCCATAGCGCCGGACCACATCCACCTGCGAGGAATCGATTTCCAGCGCCGTAAACGACTGGCCTTTGACTCGCAAAAGACGTCCGACGATCTGACCAACGCGGCCGAATCCGGCGATGATCACGGCGTGACCCTCGTCCTCCATCCCATCGTATTCGGCAGCAACTTTTTCGGCCGTGCGACCGGTGACATACTCGATAATCAGGTAGACGACCGGTGTGAGCATCATTGATATCACGACAGCCAGGATCAGCCTGTCAATTTGTGTAGTGTCGATAATCTGTTCGCGTGCAACCAGGGCAAAGAGTACGAACGCGAACTCGCCGCCCTGCGACAAAACCGCGGCAAGACTCAACGCTCCCCTGGTGTTGCAAAGCCCGAACACTCTCGCGAGCGGGTAAAGGACGATCGCTTTGGCCACCATCAGGCCGACAACGAAAAGTAATATCGTCATTGGCTCCTTGAGCAACAGTCCGATGTTGACGGACATTCCGACCGCTATGAAAAACAGCCCCAGCAACAGGCCTTTGAAAGGAGCGAGATCGGCTTCGAGTTCATGCCGGTACTCCGAGTCGGCCAGCAGCATGCCGGCGATGAATGCTCCGAGCACCATCGACAGGCCCGCAAACTGCATGAAAAGCGCTGCTCCTATGACCACGAGCAGTGCCGTTGCCGTGAAGAGCTCAGGCAACTTCGCCTGGGCCACGATCCGGAACAATGGTCGCAACAGAAAATGGCCGCCAATGATCAGGCCAGCAATGCTTGCCAGTGTGATGCCGACCTTCAGTGGATCGAACTGGTTTTCACCTGACGCGCCGCTGCCGATCAAGGGCAGCAGGGCGATTAGAGGAATGACAGCCAGATCCTGAAAAAGCAGGATGGAAAAGGCGGCGCGCCCATGGGTCGTTGTCAGCTGCTTCTTTTCCGCAAGGAGCTGCAGCACGAAAGCGGTCGATGAAAGGGCAAGAATAAGGCCGGACACAGCGGCAGCGGTTGGAGTAAAGCCGTACGTCCAGGCCAGCAAGCCTATGACGATCGCGCTTAGAATCACCTGAGCGCTGCCGAGCCCGAAAATCATCCGGCGCAATACCCAAAGACGTGACGGTTGTAATTCGAGCCCGATGATGAACAACAAAAAGACCACACCAAGCTCTGCAAAATGCAGGATGTGCTCCGGGTCGCGGATAAAGCGCAGTCCAAATGGGCCGATGAGAATGCCGGCCGCGAGGTACCCCAGAACCGAACCGAAGCCCAGCCGTTTGCTGATCGGCACCGCGATGATCGCGGCGACGAGATAAATGATGGCCTCCTGTAACAAACTCACCGAATTTTCCTTTTATGTCCTGAGGAAATAGCTCGCGACGATTCGCGGAGTGTAGCCTGCACGCGCCTTTGATGGCTATTCGCCTTTGCATTACACTAGCGCAGTTTTCGCAGAGATCAGAGATTGACTATGAGCCGGCAAAGCAAAAGAACTCCGAAAACCGTTCTCGGGCTGATTTTTGTGGTGTTTTACGCCGCAGCGTGCCAACCGCAACAGACGGGAGAGGATCCTGGCAGAGCGGCAGCTCTGGATAATGTCGATGCTATGTCTCGCGAGCACGCTGGCGACAGTGCAACACCGAGTGAGGCGGCGAGTATTCCTGCGGAACGGGCGGTGGTTGCCGAAACGTTGGCATACGCAGAGGTCAACGACGAACTGCGTTACGGGCACTTCGTCATTCCTGCCGACATGGTCGATCCATTGCCGGCCCTCATCGTTATTCACGAATGGTGGGGTCTGAATGACGGTGTACGCGCAGTGGCAGACCGCCTGGCGGGCCTGGGTTATATCGTGCTGGCTGTCGACCTGTATGGTGGCAAAATTGCCGCGACTCCTGCAGACGCCAGAAAACTGATGCTGGACGTTGTGGAGAATCCGGAAGACGCCAAAGAAAACATTCGGCAGGCCTATCAGTTTTTAGAGCAAACGGCAGGTGCGCCAAGCATCGGCTCACTGGGCTGGTGCTTCGGTGGCGGCTGGTCTCTGAATACCGCGCTGCTCTTTCCGGACCAGCTCGATGCCACTGTTATCTATTATGGCCAGGTCACCGATGATGAAGCGAAGCTCGAGCCCATGAACGTTCCCATTCTCGGTATTTTCGGCGCCGAAGACAAAGGTATACCGGTGGCATCTGTGCGAGGATTTGAGCAAGCCCTGGAAAATCTGAGCAAGGACTACGAGATCGAGGTTTATCCTGGTGTCGGTCATGCTTTCGCCAACCCAAGCGGAAATAATTACAACGCTGCAGCGGCCGACAAAGCCTGGCAGCGGACGGTGGCCTTCCTGAATCGCCATCTCGCCATACCCGACGAAAAGTAAATTGATCAGAATACTAATTCATGGCTGGTTTCGCAGCGGGTTCCGGCACGCTGCATTCGAGCATTACGTCCAGCGGCTTTGTGATATACGTTATCGATTGTTTAGAATCAGTTGCGCAAAGTAGAGACGCCTGCGCGGACAGTGCCGCCGAGATTATGACTGTGTTTTCAGCGGCGCCGGCGAGTTCCTTGTTGTCACCCGTATCGCCTGGTTGAAATTCTTTCTGATCGTCCTCGATGCAGAATCGTTCAATTCGTACCGGTGCGATTTGATTTGACGGAACCTGGAGTTGCAAATCCAGTACCGCAGCTTGTTCCAGTTGCTCTGCATCAAGAGACTTTCTGCTGTCAGCGATACTTATCGACACTGAAGCAGGGTGCCAATTTTCTTCGCAGTAGGCAGTCAATGTCAGGGTATAGGTCAGAGTGGGCAGACGCAGGGCAAAGCGGCCAGCCCGCCGAGGCGTTACCGTGACCGTTGGCACATCGGCAGATATCTCGATGCCTGCTACCGGTCTCGGTTCAGCCAGGACCGCGACAGAACAAACGGTTGCCATAAACCCGAATAGAAGTGCTGCACGCATATTTGGCTAAGGCTACGATAACGGCACAGGAAAAGAAATTTGGTACAGCCTGTTCCGTCTCCCCGTGGCAGGTAATCGTGGTCTGATACGCTTGGCATACTGCTTGCGAGCCACGGAAACTAAAGTGCAATGATGGGCACCATTAGAATCACCTACAAAGTTGCGCGGAGGATCGCAGTCCTGACCGTTGGTGGCACAGTCCTGGCTGTAGGTATCGCAATGATAGTGGCACCCGGTCCTGCGATAATCGTCATTCCGATCGGGCTCGCCGTTCTCGGACTGGAGTTCGCCTGGGCAAGGATCTGGTTACGGACACTGCGCGAGGGAATAAGCGCTCAAAACGCGAAGCATCGGGGTCGTCGCGCAGAAGATCACCGGAACCGGTATCGATAAACTGTAATTTGCAGTCAAAAAGAAGGAGCCGGAGCAGCTAAAACTGATAATCATTTAGCGGGCCGATCCGACACGGAGCGGTCTCCGGCTCCTCTACAAAAAACGGCAAGAAAAAAGGGGATATGCCGCCGGACCTACTGGTCCTTTGGGGCCGCGCTCTGCGGACATTCGGGGGAGAGTTGTCCGGAGAGCGGCATGCCGCCAATTCTGTCGAGGCAATACTGTTAAAGGTCGCCTGCGATAAGTACTGAAGTGCGGCCAAT
>JAZFPY010000172.1:0-6470 GCA_036444875.1 Woeseiaceae bacterium
TGACAGGGTGGCTCTTGTATCTGCTGGCACCGGTACTCACGCCATTCGTCGCTGCGGGACTCCTCGCCTATATCGGTGATCCGCTCGCGGACCGCCTGCAACGCCTCAGGTTTCCACGCACCATTGCCGTTGTCACCGTCTTTTTGCTGACATTTCTGCTCCTCGGACTGTTGATACTACTGGTCGTGCCACTCATACAAACGCAGGTATCGGCGCTCCTGCAGGCATTGCCCGGCATCATTGCTCAGGCGGAAGGAACTTGGCTGCCGTGGGCACGTGAATTCCTTGGCATTGATCCCGGCAGCGATATTGGTCTTGCCGCTTTCCTGTCCCGTTACAGCGACATGGCCGGCAGCTGGGGAGCAAAAGTACTCTTGAGCCTGACCAAGGGTGGCGGTGCACTCGTTGCGGCGTTATTAAGCCTTTTCCTGATTCCAATTCTTACGTTCTATCTGCTGCGGGACTGGGACTCGATCATGAAGCGACTTGGCGCGCTGGTCCCGAGCGCACAGCGTGAAACCATTTTCAAGCTTGCGCGCGATACCGATGATGCGCTGGGCGCATTTCTGCGCGGGCAGATACTGGTCATGTTCGCATTGAGCATAATCTACTCTGCCGGGCTGGCGCTTGTCGGTCTGCAGTTTGCGATCGCAATCGGCGTTGTCGCCGGACTGGTCAGCTTCGTCCCGTATCTGGGTTTCGTCTTCGGCATGGGTCTTGCCGGACTGACCGTCGCGATGGAGCCGAATCCGCTGTGGATGCTGGCCGGTGTGGTCGCCACGTTTACGATTGCGCAAATGATCGAAGGCTCTTTTCTGACGCCAAAGCTTGTTGGCGACCGGATCGGTCTGCATCCCGTAATCGTGATTTTTTCGATTGTAGCCGGTGGGCAGCTGTTTGGCTTCTTCGGTATCCTGCTTGCGCTCCCCGCGGCGGCGATCCTTTCGGTGCTGGTCAGGTTTGCTTACAACCAGTATCTGGCAGAACATCCAGCGACGGCTGTAGAAGAAAACTCAGGAGAGCCCGCACCTTGAGCCAGCTGGCATTGCCACTGCAACTTCAGGATCACGCCGTATTTGAAAGTTTCTGGTCTGCGGGCAACGACGCGCTTGTTGCTTATCTGATCGAACTTAGCGGTACTGGCAACAGCCCCGGTTGCTGGATCTGGGGTGCATCTGCAACCGGAAAAACACATCTTCTGCAAGCGGTTTGCGATCGTACCGGCGATCGATCTGCCTATCTTCCGCTCGCTCGGTTCGTGGCAGCCGGGCCTGAAGTGCTTGACGGCCTGGAGACCCGGCAGTTCATTTGCCTGGACGATATCGATACGGTCGCCGGCGAGCCGGAATGGGAACGTGCGCTGTTCGAGTTGTGTAATCAGGCCCTGGATTCAGGCGGCGTTCTGATTATTTCAGCCAGCGCGTCACCTCGTGAGTGTGGTTTCGAACTAAAGGACCTTGCAAGCCGATTCATGAGACTGCCGCCATTTCATGTTAAGCCACTTGCCGACGCCGATCGGGTCAGGGCACTGCAGCTTCGCGCGAGTATGAGGGGGCTCGATCTGCCTGTTGAGACAGCCAACTATCTGTTGACCCGGCGTAAACGGGACATGGCAAGCCTGTATGCGCTCCTGGACAGGCTCGATCTGGAATCACTCAAAGCGCAGCGACGCCTGACGATTCCGTTCGTCAAGACTGTGCTGGTGGTCTGATAAGCCGGACTGCGATTTTGGCGACGCGTTCACCGAGTGCACGAGCAAGCTGTTTTTCTTCTTTGCTCAGCTGGTCCGGGGTTTTGTTCCAGCTTACGTGGCTCGCACCGTAGGGTGTGCCGCCGGTTCTTGTCTCCGTCAGCAGAATTTCGGTGTAGGGTAGCCCGACGATGAGCATGCCGTGGTGCAGAAGCGGAATTGCCATGGTCAGCAAAGTTGATTCCTGTCCGCCATGCAATGTCGATGTCGATGTAAAAATACCGGCGGGTTTACCCGCCAGCGTACCACCCAGCCACTCGCTTCCGGTACCGTCGAGAAAATACTTCAGTGGCGCCGCCATGTTGCCGAATCTTGTCGGGCTGCCCATCACGAGACCGGCACATTCTTTCAGGTCCAGTTGGCTTGCATAAGGCGGGCCGTCCTCCGGGACGGGATCCTCAACCGCTTCGCTGACCGCTGAGACGGCCGGCACTGTCCGCAAACGTGCGGCCGTGTTTTTCACCGAATCCACGCCATGGCAGACTTCGCGCGCGAGTGCTTCGGTAGCGCCGTAGCGCGAGTAGTAGAGGACGAGAACTTCCTGCGTTTTCTCGCGGCTCATTCTTGCAAGAGCTCCAGCACGTTCTCCGGCGGGCGGCCGATCACAGCGAGATCGCGATCATCGTCGACCACGATCGGGCGTTGCAGCACTTTCGGGTGTTCCCTGAGCCACTCGGCCAACGCAGCATTATCCTCGAGCGACGGCAGATCATGGGCCTCCGTGAAATCGGCCTCGGATTTGCGCAGCAGGCCGGCGACCGTGAGCCCCAGCAGCGCCGCCAAATACTCGGTCCTAGCCGCATCGGGCGGATCGTTCAGGTACTCGATTATATTTGGCTCGATCCCGTTGTCCTGAATTATCTCCAGTGTTTTCCGGGACTTAGAACAGCGTGGGTTGTGATAAATAGTGAGACTCATGATTATTTCCCGTACCCTCAGTGCTATCAACGCCGGGCCACTCTATCAGGCAGCGAATCGGCCGTCAGTCCCCCCACGATTGCTTGACTGTAAGCATTGCTGCTTGTTAGCGTTCCCGGGTGCGCACAGTAAATTCGACTAATAAAGCCGGCGGGGCAGCCGGCAGGCTTGGGCGCGGCATCGTTGTTGCGCTCTGTATGCTGCTTTTCGCCTGTAGCGCCGGCCCGCCGGTTCAGGAAATGAGCGATGCACGGCAAGCTATCGCGGCCGCCAGAGAAGCGGGTGCGGAAGACCTTGCTGCCAAGGATTTCCGCGCGGCCGAAGCGTTTCTCGATAGCGCACAAAGGAGCCTGTCAGAACGCGCCTACGGTTCCGCACGTCGCGACGCGACGCTTGCCAAGGAAAAAGCGCGCAGAGCACTTGAAGTTTCCGAAGGTAGCAGCGACAAAGATTAGTCTGTCGAAGTTCACATGGGTGATCCGGACTCTCTTTCCTGCCGCCGATTTCTAATTACCGGGCGAGTCCAGGGCGTTTTCTTTCGCGCCAGCACGCGCGATGTTGCGATTCAGCTTTCGCTCACGGGTTATGCGAGAAATCTGGCAGACGGCACCGTGGAAGTACTTGCTTGTGGCCGCGTGGATGCCATCGATAAACTTGCAGCCTGGTTGCAAGACGGGCCCAGGATGGCGTCTGTTACCGGCGTCGATGCCGAGCCAGTGACATATCGCGAAGGCGAATATTTTTCCCTTCGCTAGTGGTTAAACCCGGAACCATTTTTCCCTGAGTTTATCGAGCACCTTGTTCGGATACTTCCGCCTGCCGAGGCTGCCGTTGTAGCGACCGAGCGCACGTTGCAGGTCGCCATTTTCCATATCCAGATAGTACTTCAGGATCGTGCAGCCGAAGCGGAGATTGGTAGCGATGTGAATAAGGTTGTCATTCGGTCTGCCGATTTCATCAAGCCAGAAAGGCATGATTTGCATCAGCCCGCGAGCTCCGGCGACCGAAATGGCGTAGCGATCGAAGTTGCTTTCGACATCGATGACAGCGAGGACCAGTTCGGGTGCGACCTCGGCGCGCGTCGCCTCATGATGCACGCGCTTCAGAATTGCGATTCGTTCTTCGGGATCCTCTACCTGTCTCGCAAGCCTGCTGGACATATCGTGCAACCAGACCTGGGCATCGAAGCGGTCGGGAAAACTATCGGCCTCGTTGGCCGCAGCGCGGAGTAACTCGCGTAGTTGCGGGTCGGGTTGCTCCTGTGCCGTGACCAGGCTCGTCATGACAGCGAGAAGCCAAATCGAGATTATCTGGGCAATTCGCATATTTGTGCCGATCGTGTGTCGATATCTTAGCTTATCGACGAATCTCGCAACAATTTGAGAGCAGCATCACGTTTCAACATTCGTGGCTCGCTGTCCCGTCTGTGCCGATACTCGAGTTCGTTTGACTCAAGACCCCGCTCGCTGATGACGACGCGGTGCGGGATTCCGATCAATTCGGCATCCGCGAACTTGACGCCAGGCCTGGCATCCCTGTCGTCGAACAGGACTTCCAGCCCCATGTCCTGCATTTCGGAATACAGTTGCTCCGCCGCTTCGCGAAGAGGCTCAGAGCGCTGCATATTGATCGGTATCAGAACGACGTCAAACGGGGCAAGCTGTTCGGGCCAGATGATGCCCTTGTCGTCATGGTTCTGCTCGATCGCGGCAGCGACGATTCGTGTTACGCCAATGCCGTAGCAGCCCATTACCATCGGAGTCTCGGCGCCGCTGCTGTCCTGCACCGTTGCGCCCAGTGCCTTGCTGTACTTGGTGCCCAGCTGAAAAATATGACCAACCTCGATTCCGCGGGCAATGCTCAATGTGCCTTTGCCGCCCGGGGCGAGATCGCCGTCAACGACGTTTCGAATGTCAACAGTCTCCGGCAGATCGACATCACGGCCGAAATTGACACCGGTGTAATGCATATCGGTTTCGTTGGCACCGCAGACAAAGTCTGACATCTGCCGGCTTGCGTGGTCGAAATAGATCGGAATATCGAGACCGATGGGTCCGGCAAAGCCGGTGTCGCAACCGGTCGCTTTGCGAATTGTGCCGGCGTCCGCCATTTGCGTCGGTGATGTGACCCCGGTGATACGCTGGGCCTTGACGGCATTCAATTCGTGATCGCCTCGCAATGCCAGCGCGACGGGCCCGTCGTCGCCATCGACAATGAGGACTTTCAAGATCTGCTCGCGGGTCACTTTCAGAAATTCGGCCAATGCCTCAATGGTTTTGATTTGCGGTGTTTCGACTTTCTGCAGTTCCTGCGTTGCTGCGGGCGCTTTTTCATCAGAAGGAAAAATCGCCGCGGTTTCGACGTTCGATGCGTAACCGTCTTCGTCGCAGTACGCGATTGCATCTTCCCCGGAACTGGCAAGCACGTGGAATTCCTGAGAACGGCTGCCGCCGATCTCACCGCTGTCGGCATCGACGATTCGGAATTTCAAACCCAGGCCTTCGAAGATCGCCGAATAGGCCGCGTGCATTTTCTGATACGATTTTTCGAGTGACGCTTGGTCGATATCGAATGAATAGGCGTCCTTCATGATGAATTCGCGCGCGCGCATCACACCGAAACGCGGCCGAATCTCATCACGGAACTTGGTCTGGATTTGATAAAAGTTGACCGGAAGCTGCTTGTAACTTTTGAGCTCACGACGGGCGAGGTCGGTGATGACTTCCTCGTGTGTCGGTCCGAAGCAATACTCCCGGTCATGCCGGTCCCGTATGCGCAGGAGTAACGGGCCGTATTCGTCCCAGCGCCCCGACTCCTGCCATAATTCGGCAGGCTGCACGGCTGGCATGACCATTTCGAGCGCGCCGGCCTTGTTCATTTCCCGGCGGACGACTTCTTCGACTTTTCTCATGACCCGGAGACCGAGCGGCATCCAGGTAAACAGTCCGGATGCCAGGCGCCGGATGAGGCCAGCCCGCAGCATGAGCTGGTGACTGATAATTTCAGCTTCCGCTGGAATCTCTTTTAGGGTAGTAAGTCCAAATTCTGTGAAACGCATGTATATTCTGATTTAAGTGGCTGGGGCGCGCACATTCTAGCCGAATACATTTTGCGACAATAGGGGACTGGTGTTGGAAGGTCGACGAACTCCGTTCATTGCCAGAGAAGGCATTCTCTTTCTGCTGGCGACGGCGATACTCACTGTTGTGGTTTGGCATTTCCAGGGCGCTGTAATTGCGGCGTTACCGGCCGCGCTGCTCATCTACCTGTTTCTCATCTTTCGCGATCCCAGGCGGCAGATTCCGGCAGTACCCCTGGGCGTTGTGAGCCCGGCCGACGGCGTGATAGTCGATGTCGCTGTGACGGACAAAGGTATTGTGGACGGTGAATCGCACAGGATCATCATTCGTGTCAACAGCCTGGGAACCTATACAGCGCGCTGTCCGATCGAAGGCAAGATAATGGACCTGCATGGCGAGCCGCTGGAAAGGATTGTTACCAGCGATAAAAACGGTCTTTGGGTGCGCAGCGACGAGGGCGATGACGTTGTGCTGCAATTTCGCGGTTATCGCTTCGGTCTTGCGCCACTCGCGTTCCTGCGCTATGGGGAACGTGTGGGCCAGGGTCAGCGCTGTGCTTACCTCAGGCTAACCCGGTACGCAGAAGTGCAGTTACCCATTGCAAGCCGTGTGCTGGTAAAAGTCGGTCAGCGGGTAAAGGCCGGCGCAGACGTACTGGCAAAACTCCCGCATCCATGAGATCAATGTGCGTCTCATTTGTTAAAGCGGCGAGCGGAATGGCA
>JAZFPY010000173.1:0-2920 GCA_036444875.1 Woeseiaceae bacterium
AGGCCTTTGTATCGCTGAATAGTCTGGCCTTTTCGCGCCTCATTCATCAGCCACTCGACCGCTTCATCGAACGAGTTGATTGCCATGCGTTTGTCGCCGCGCGCAACGTACGCGCCTTCGCCAATCAGCTCCTTTAGTTTGCCGGCGAGTTCCATGATGTGCCGGTACTCGTTGGTATCGAAAAATTCTCTCGGTATGTAGCGCGTGGCGCCAATACCATGCTGCACCTTTTGCACGGCGATGCGAACGCCTTCCCCTTCGCCGCCACCACGTTCGAATGCCGCAGTGTAATAGCCGCCGCTGCCATTCGTCGCCCTGTCGCCATGAGCTTTCGGTAAAGCGGCGGACAACTCTTCCGCCCATTTCTCCAGGCCATCGAGGTTTTCAAACAGGTCCGAATCAATTTCGGGCAGCGCAGTCATCGCGCGGAGCACCGTTTCATCATACCGGTTGGATATGCGCTCAATTATGCTTTCCGCAGCCATGTATTCTTTCGCCAACGCTTCGAGTGCTTGCCCCGTTAACGGCGGCGCTTCTGCGTTCACGTACAGTTTCGCGTTATCGAGAGCAGTGTTCAAAAGATGTGCCTTTAGTTCGGCATCGTCTTTGACATACACCTCCTGCTTGCCTTTTTTGATCTTGTACAACGGTGGCTGGGCAATATAAACATGGCCGCGCTCGATCAACTCACGCATCTGCCGGTAAAAGAAAGTCAGTAACAGGGTTCGGATGTGTGAGCCGTCGACGTCCGCATCGGTCATTATGATGATGCGGTGATAGCGAAGTTTGTCCGGATCGAAGTCTGCCCGGCCGATACCGCAACCCAGGGCGGTGATCAGCGACCCTACTTCCGCCGACGACAGCATTTTGTCGAAGCGCGCCTTCTCCACGTTCAGAATCTTTCCTTTGAGCGGCAGAATAGCCTGGGTCCGACGGTCCCTGCCTTGCTTTGCCGAGCCGCCCGCTGAGTCGCCCTCGACGAGGAACAATTCGGAGAGCGCGGGATCTTTTTCCTGGCAATCAGCGAGTTTGCCCGGAAGTCCCGCTATATCCAGGGCTCCTTTTCGCCGCGTCATTTCACGCGCTTTTCTTGCGGCTTCCCGCGCTCGCGATGCATCGATAATCTTCGAGACAATGGCCCTGGCTTCCTGCGGGTTCTCCAGCAGAAACTCCTCGAGGCGTTCACCTATCGCCGATTCAACAATACCTTTGATTTCAGACGAGACTAATTTGTCCTTTGTCTGCGACGAGAACTTCGGGTCCGGCATCTTTATCGAAAGGACGGCAGTCAATCCTTCGCGGGAGTCGTCACCGGTCGGCGATAGCTTGTCCTTCCTGCCCGGCATCTGTTTTTCGATATAGGTGTTGAGGGTCCGGGTCAACGCGCTGCGAAAGCCCGCGAGGTGTGTGCCGCCGTCGCGCTGCGAAATATTGTTGGTGTAGCAGAACATGTTCTCCTGGTAACCATCATTCCACTGCAGCGCCGCCTCGATGACTACGCCGTTCCTCTCCGACTGAAAATGCACAACCCGATCATGAATCGGTGTCTTGTTGCGGTTGAGGTGCTTGACGAAGGCCTTAATCCCACCGTCGTATTCGAAGACGTCTTCTTTGTCTTCTCTTTCGTCGACCAGATGGATGCGTATGCCGGAATTCAGGAATGAAAGCTCTCTAAGTCGCCCTGCGAGAATGTCATAGTGGAATTTGATATTGGTGAAGGTCTTCGCGCTGGGCTTGAAGCGGAGGGTCGTGCCCTTCCTGTCGGTATCGCCGACAGCGGCAAGGGCAGCAGCGGGTTCGCCCAGGTAGTACTCCTGTTGATAGACCTTGCCGTCGCGATAGATTGTCAGCACCAGGTGCTCGGACAGCGCGTTGACTACGGATACGCCCACGCCATGCAGGCCGCCGGAGACTTTGTAGGAATCGTCATCGAATTTTCCGCCGGCATGCAGAACGGTCATGATGACCTCGGCTGCCGAGCGCCCTTCCTCGGGATGTATATCTACCGGAATGCCGCGGCCATCATCGGTAATGGTGACCGATTCATCGGCGTGAATGGTGACCGTAATGACATCACAATGACCCGCGAGTGCTTCGTCAATTGAGTTGTCGACAACCTCGAAAACCATGTGGTGGAGGCCGGTGCCATCATCGGTGTCGCCAATGTACATTCCCGGCCTTTTCCGGACGGCCTCCAGGCCCTTTAACACCTTGATATTACTGGAAGTATATTCTGATTCGTCCGCCATTCGATGCCCTCTAAGGATAACCGGAATATTGTACCATTTAGGGCTAAATAAAGGGTCTCTGAAACCGTGCGCAAGGCCACTTTTTACAAGGCTTTTCAAGGTAAATAGGCGGTCAATTTCCGGGTGCTATTTTGACCGGTCTGGACTATAAATCAGGCGGTTTTTTGCAACCCGCCCTGTTCCACGTGGAACAGCGCTGCTGGCCCTGGAAATCGAAGCGTTTCCGCATCCAGGGCCGTCGCAATAATCTGGCTGCCCAGACCGAAAACACGGCTCATGAGTCGATCCAGTGCCTGTTGGTCCAGCTCGGCCGCGGGATCATCCAGCAACAGCAGTAAGGGCTGCTCCAGTGCCGCCTGCACGACCTCCGTGGCGGCCAGAATCATCGTGCATGCGAAGAGTTTTTGCTGGCCCCTGGATACCAGTGGCTTTGCTCGCCGTTCGTGATAAATCAGTCGAAGCTCGGCCCGTTGTGGGCCGGCCTGCGTCGCACCCATCTGCTGGTCCCTCTCCCAGCCGCTGGCCAGGGACTCTTCCAGGCCCCGCTCCGAAGCCCAGCCTTGCAGGTACTCGAAACCGACAGCGCAGCCGAGCAGCGCTGCCCCAGTCTCCTCCAGGGCCGTGTGTGCGCTATCGAGGACCCGGCGCCGCGTTTGATCTACTGCCTCGGC
>JAZFPY010000174.1:0-2027 GCA_036444875.1 Woeseiaceae bacterium
GGGATAGGGCTTCCAGAACGCAGCCTGACGCGAGGTGCCACCTGGCATGAGTTCGCACGCGCGTGCGTAGTGACCGGCGCTGGATCGGGTACGCTCAAGATAGGCTGCATGAATCGCAGATGTCATGTCAGACACTTTACCAGTTGTAGGCTTTGACCTCCTGCGGTACTGCTTTAAGAAACTCGCCACTGGCAAACATGGCCGCAAGCGTCTCAAGGTGATCAGTGAGGGGCTCGTCGTGATCAAGATAAGGCACGTGTTCGCGTACCATGTCATACAGCGCGCGGGTCGCCGCACTGAGTTGATCGACGCCGCGAAGATCTGCCGCCTGGCAAGTGCAAATCAACTCATACGCGAGGATATGACGAGTATTATCCAGGATATCCCGTGTCCGCCGGGCCGCATTCATCCCGAAACTGACATGATCCTGAAAATCACCGGTCGACGGCAGAGTCTGAATGGACATCGGCATGCACATCTGGCGATTCTCGGCAGTCAGCGAGGTCGCCAGGAACTGGCCACCCATAAGCCCCATGCGTACTCCGGCGTTCTCCTTGACCAGGAACGGCGGCAGGCTTCCGTTGAGACTCGGATGGAGCAGGCGGTTGTTGCGGCGATCCGATAGATTGCACATATTCACCAGCACGATTGCCAGCTGGTCCATGGCATTGGCGATGTACTGGCCATGAAAGTTTGCGTTGTGCACTGCTTCGCCGTCCTCGACGACAACCAGGGGATTGTCGTTCGATGAGTTGATTTCGATCTCGACGGTTTGTTGCACGAACACCGTGGTGTCTACCACCGGTCCAAGGATCTGTGGTGTCGCACGGATTGAATAGACGTCTTCGATCTGTTGGTCGAGACCAATGGGTTCATCGGTGGCAAGATCTCTCAGCCATTTTTCTGTTTCCTCGTCCTGAACGATCATCTTGCTATCGGCGAGCGTGTCGTAAATGCACTCCGCAATCTGTCTTTGCCCCACATGCGGTTTTTGCCGGTGCGCCGCCGGGTGAAATGGCATGATTTTGGCCTTGTGCACTTCCAGACTCATACAAGTCGCCAGTGTGTAGGCCTTGATCAGGCTCTTGCTTTCCGCAACAAGGCAGGCGGCGATGGCGGTCATCACCGACGTGCCATTGATAAGCGCGAGGCCTTCCTTGTAACTGAGTTTCATCGGTTCTATGCCGGCTTTCTCCATTGCCTCTGCGCCGGGCATGACTTCACCATCGAATTTCGCGCGCCACTGACCTGTGCCGACGAGGCCAATACACGCCAGCGGCCCGAGGTCACCGCTGGCGCCAAGTGAGCCTTTTTCGGGAATGCACGGCAAAACGCCACGGTTGTACATGGCGACATACTTATCGAGATTCTCTATCGAGATGGCCGAGTAACCGCGACCCAGTGAGTTTATTCGGGCGAGCATCGAAGCGCGCACATAGTGGTCGTCAAGATACGGACCGACGTTGGTTTGGACCGAACGCATGATGTTGTTCTGCGTCTCTTCGGCATGAGACGGCGGGACCAACCAGTTAACGAACCCGCCAACACTCGTCGTTACGCCATAAATGACCCGGCCGGCATCGACGAATTCCTCAAGTAATTTACGTGAGGCGATCACACGCTTGCGAATCTCGGGCGTAAGCTCAATTCGGGTCGTGGGATCGCGTGCGACGTCCAACAGCGAATCGACGGTCAGGCTCGCTCCATCGGGAATGATGGTCGAGGCGGCTCGGCTGGCGGTATCTGGAAGCATGGCTGGTCTCGGCGCAATTAAGTCATTGATAAGAAGCAGCTTACGCCGATTTTCCCGCAATATTCTTTCTTTTTTTTCGATTTATCGGCTAAAATCGGAATAACCTTTCTTCAACTATCTATTTTACGACAGGATTGTTCCAAATGACAACACCATCACAGACCGAAGCGGTGCCGCTGGATCACTACGAGCGCAGCATATTGAAGGCCCTCCAGGCAGACGGCCGGCTGACCAACCAGGACCTGGCCCGACAGGTCGGGCTGTCGCCGTCAGC
>JAZFPY010000175.1:0-2757 GCA_036444875.1 Woeseiaceae bacterium
TACGGTTGCGATGACTGCCAGATTTTTTGTCCCTGGAACAAGTTTGCGCAAGCAACGGGCGAGTCGGACTTCGCCCCGCGCCACGGCCTGAGCACCATTGACCTGACGGAGCTTTTTCGCTGGTCCAAAGAGACCTGGCTTGCCAGGACCGAAGGCAGTGCGATAAGGAGAATCGGCTATCAACGATGGCTGCGCAATATCGCCGTCGCGCTAGGCAATGCGGAATCGACTCCCAACGTGATCGATGCTCTGAACGCCAGGAGCGATTCCGGCGACGAACTCGTCGACGAGCACGTGCACTGGGCCATACAACAACATAAGCTTGTTGAATCCAAGGCAAGAAAAATTTAAATAAGGACGCAAAACGTGTTTGAGACGACGCACACAGATTATCTTGTCCCGTTCGATGGCAGCTTCAGAGTTGCGAATTCACCGACCCATCCGTCGATCCCTGAAAAGTGGCGAATGAAAAAGCGCCTCGAGACGGCAATCGAACGGCTCGATGATTTGCAGAGGGTTCTCTGGGCGAGCGACCGGCACGCCTTGCTCATCATTTTCCAGGGCATGGACTCTTGCGGCAAAGACAGCACGATTCGGGCCGTAATGCGTGGCATAAATCCTGCGGGTTGCCAGGTCTTCAATTTCAAACAACCTTCCAAAATGGATCTGGATCACGATTTTCTGTGGCGCACTTCGCGCTGTTTGCCCGAGCGCGGACTTATCGGCATATTCAATCGTAGTCAGTACGAAGAAGTACTCGTTGTCCGTGTACACCCGGAGCTATTGAAATCACAAAAATTGCCGCGAGAGATCGACCTGCACACAATCTGGGAGGAGCGGCTGGAATCGATTCACGACCAGGAAAAGCACCTGGCCAGAAACGGTACGGTCATCCTCAAGTTCTGGCTGAACGTATCTCGCGAGGAGCAGAAAAAGAGATTACTGGCGCGGCTTAATGACCCGGGCAAGCATTGGAAATTCGATTCGGGCGATATCGCGGAAAGAACGCACTGGGATGCCTACATGCAGGCGTACGAGGCCACATTGAACGCGACGTCACGCTCCTGGGCACCCTGGTATGCGATTCCGGCGGACAGCAAGCCCTATATGCGAGCCCGGGTCGCCGAGGTCATCGTGGATGCGCTCTCCGGACTCGGCCTGGCCTATCCGCAACCGTCCGCCGAGGAAATGGAGAAATTCGAAGAGGCTCGCATACACCTTGCCGGACCGGATGGAGAATAAGACCCCGGTCTGTTCGAACCAGCCCTGATGGGACATTCGGGCTATATCGCCACAATGATGTTGTCGATCAGCCGCGCAGTACCGAGGCGCGCCGCAGCCAGGATTACGATCTCATCGTTATCCCGGTCGGGGGGTTCCAGGTTTTCGGCGCGGCGGATGCCGACATATTCGGGATCAAAACCGGCATCACGCAACGCATCCATCGCCTGCTGTTCGAGTTCCTCATAATTTCGTTTGCCCGCCTGCAAGTCGTTACCTGTGCCTTGCAGGACAGAGTAGAGCGTTGGCGCTATCGCCCGTTGCTCGTCGCTCAGATATTGATTACGGGAGCTCAGCGCCAGCCCGTCAGCCTCGCGTTGTGTCGCCCCTGACACAATCTGTATCGGCAGTTGAAGGTCATCCACCAGGCGTCGTATGACCAATTGCTGTTGGAAATCCTTTTGCCCGAATATCGCGACATCCGGTTGCACGAGACTGAACAGGCGACTGACGACAGACGTAACCCCGTCAAAGTGTCCCGGTCGGAATACACCGCAAAATTCCGCAGTGATCACCGGCACGGTAACCGACGTCGCGTTATCGATTCCGAATGGGTACATCGTCTCTTCATCGGGTACGAACAGCAGGTCGGCTTTGACCGTTTTGAGGCGTCTCCTGTCACGCTCGAGCGTACGCGGGTACTGGTCAAAATCGTCACCTTCGCCAAATTGCGTTGGATTGACAAAAATCGACACGACAACACGCTCGGCATGCTCGCGCGCCAGCGAGACCAGGCCGAGATGACCGTCATGCAGATTGCCCATGGTAGGCACAAGCGCAATATGCTCGCCACTGTGTCGCCAGTCGACAAGCTGCTCTCGCAAGGCTTCACTGGTACTGACTTCTAGCATGTATTTGTCTCAGGAAAAGCAGTGTTCGGGCGCAGGATATTTTCGCTCCTTTACGGCCTGCACGTAAGCTTTGATCGCGTCCAGAGGCGACTGCTGACCTACCGTGAAATTCTGCACGAACCGCGGCGTGCGCCCCTGTGTAATGTCCAGGATGTCATACAGAACCAGTATCTGGCCATCAACAGACGGACCGGCTCCGATGCCGATGACCGGTACCTGGACTGCTTCGGTGATTGCTTTGCCAAGCTCGTTAGGAACACATTCCAGCAACAAGAGGTCCGCGCCGGCCCCCTCCAGTTTCCTGGCGCTTTTGATCATCTGTTTGGCTTTGTCGGGCTCCCTGCCCTGCACTTTGAACCCACCGATCTTGTGCACCGACTGCGGTTTGAGCCCCAGGTGTGCACAGACCGGAATATCGTGCTTGGCCAGATGCTCGACGATTTCAACCTGACCGTCTCCGCCTTCGAGCTTGATCATCATCGCACCGCCTTCCTGCATCATGTGCACGGCGTTATCCAGCGCCTGCGCCGGCTCAACATAGCTCATGAAGGGCATGTCCGATACGAGGAATGCGCGGCGCAGGCCCCGGGCGACATTGCGCGTGTGATAAATGATATCGGAGACC
>JAZFPY010000176.1:0-15725 GCA_036444875.1 Woeseiaceae bacterium
GTTTCGGTCGTTGACTTCACGGAAACCACTCCAACGCTACCGTCGTCGGCGAATTGCAGCGTGGAACCGGATCCGCTACGAGTTTGCCAGGAACCGTTCGCATCGATCTGCGGAAACAGGGCGCCGCGCGCCTGCGGCAGCGCTTCGAGTGCAGCAAGCCGCCTCGCTTCTGCCTCATGAATCAGGGGGTCGCTTTGCAATGCCTGCTGGTAGACCTCGAGCAGGGAGGCGGCATTCAGCAGCGCTGGTGTGGCAAGAGCGAGAATCAGCGTCAAGCATTTGAATCCTGTTACTTTATTCATCTTCTCGGGTTCCAGTTTGAGTGGCCGGAGCGGCCTGAATTCAAGTGTTATGGTTAACTATATCACTATATCGCTAAGATGTGTCCGGGCGGAAATTCAATAGCGGGGAATCGAATCATCGATGTCCAGAGACCACATATCGATACCGCCGACAATATTGGCGACGCGATCAAATCCGGTCTGCGCCAGGTAGATTGCGACCTGCGCACTGCGACCGCCCGAATGGCAAAGAACAGCAACAGCTTGCGAGGCATCAAGCTCTGCAACGCGTGCCGGTATCTCGGCCATCGGAATGTCTATTGTTTGGTGGATGCTGGCAATCTCGATTTCCCATGCTTCTCGGACGTCAAGCAAGGCCCAAAGTTCTCCGGAATCCCGTCGACGAACGAACTCGCCAGGTGTTATGTCCTCGATCATATGTAGGTCTCTCCATTTAAGATGCCGCAGAATAGCAAGTGGTTTCAGGCGATCCGGGGTCTGAAACCCAAAAACCATGGCTAGAACGAAAAGGCTGACGGCCTGGACGCATTGAGCAGGGGTCGCACATCTGTTTCAAACAGGCTCTTTGTCGTCCAGTCATTGTCACCAATACGAATCACAATGCGTGCGTCCATCACCGGCGAATCGCCGACGATGACAAACATCCGGCCACCAGGCTTCAGTGCGTCCACAAATCGGGTGTCGAACACCGGCAGCGATCCGGTTACCGCAATAGCATCAAATTGACCCTTCGGAAGGTCCTTTGTCGCGTCCATGCATATGAGTTCCGTATTCTCTATCTGCGCATCTGCGAGATTTGCTTCGGCCATAGAAATAAAATCACTGAAAATATCGACACTGGTTACCGCAGCCGACAAATTCGCGAGACAGGCGGTCAGAAAGCCCGTTCCGGTCCCGATCTCGAGAACGTAGTGCTGAGGCTTGAGTTCCAGCGCCTGAAGCAAGCGGCCTTCGACAATGGGGGTCATCATCATCTGCTTATGCGGCAACGGTATCGCCGTGTCGGCAAAGGCGAGATCTTCGAATTCGGGCGGTACAAAGCGCTCGCGATGGAGCTCGGCAAGAACGGCAAGCACCGAGGGGTCTGCGACGTCCCAGGTCCGAACCTGCTGTTGCACCATTTGGCGTCGGGCAAAATCGGTATCCATCACTTGATAGGCTCTTAAGTAGTTGAATTTATTACTTGCCACACCAAGACGGCCATTTGCTGCTGGTTTCTCCAGCCTGTCGTGGTTTCAGAATTATGGTGAATCGGAGCAAGGTACTCTCGCAGCTGGGATATCCTTAGCTGCACACGTATTTTATGCTCAAAAACACCTCGAATCTCCCGCGATGGAGAAGTATCGCGAGCATCTAATAATAACAAATGATTGTTTCACGGCATCATTTGAATATATGCCGGAAAGAATTATGCAAGACTTCTGCCGCGAATACCTGAATACCGATCGAAATAAGACAATTACGGGACGTATCGGGAATCTGGCATTGGGTGATGCATGTCATCGGAAATTATAATAGCTACTCTGATAGTTCTGCTGCTGCTGGCGACATTCGCCGGTGTCCTGGCGTGGCGGAACAAACGTCGTTTAGTGCGACGTTTGATGACATTAAGCGAAGATCTGGTTGCGGTATCCGACGATGCATCGGTAGGACGGCGTTTGTCAGTGCCCGGAGACGGCGACATCGCGCAGTTGGCGGATACAATCAATCGCCTGTTCGATGCCCTGGGAGAGCGGGACGAAATCATTCAGGACAAGGACCGTTTGTTTACGGACTTTGCCCGCACCTTGCCCGAAATCGTGCTCGTTCATGACGACCGCATCCTGCTGGCCAACGACAGTGCGGCAGGCCTGATCGGGCTCGGCCCGGACCAACTGGAAGGCAGGGAAGTCGCCGATCTGATCAAGCCTGCATACCGCGCCCTGTTTCGCAAGTCGACAGCCAAAAGGCTGGCCGGCGAGGACGTGCCGAGACGCCTCGAGATTCAGTTGATCAATGGCAACGAGCAGGGGCTCTGGGTCGAGACACAAAGTTCTCCCATCGAGTTTCGGGGGAATCCCGCCATCCTGACCGTTGCGCGTGACGTCAGTTATCGCAAGAGCCTGGAAGTGTCACTAAGCCGGAGTAAGCGGCAGGCGCAATACACGCTGGAGTCCATATCCGAAGGCGTCATTACGACCGATAACAAGGGCCGGATCGATTACATGAATCGTGCGGCCGAAGCCATGACAGGTGCAAACAGGGATGAAGTTTCCGGCCACAAGATCGGAGAGGTCTTTTCTCTGGTTGATGAAGCCGACCGGCAACCTCTGGGTGATCCGGTTGAGCGCAGTCTCGCGATGCGCCGGCGCGTAAACATGGGCCGACGCGCGCTACTCGTTAGCCGTGACGGTGAGCACGAACACTCCATCGAGATTACCGCCTCGCCAATCAAGGGGCCGGGCAACAGCATATCCGGCACAGTCGTCGTTTTTCATGACGTGAGTGAGATTCGTGGCTTGACCAAGCAGATGAGCTACCAGGCGACCCATGACCCACTCACCGGCCTGATCAATCGGCGGGAATTCGAGCGGCGGCTTCAGGAGGCCATGGATTCGGCGCGTGCGGAGGAAGGCATTCACATCGTCTGCTATATGGACCTGGACCGCTTCAAGGCAGTCAATGATAGCTGTGGTCACCTGGCCGGCGACAACATGCTACGGGAAGTCGCAACACTCATTAAAGACCAGGTTCGCGATTCCGACTACGTCGGCCGTCTTGGCGGCGACGAATTCGGCACGCTTTTGATCGGTTGTCCGATAGACAAGGCAACACGGATCGCAGCAGATATCTGTAACGCAGTCGCGGATTACCGCTTCGTTTGGAAAGACAAGATATTCAATATCGGGATATCCATCGGTCTTGTCGAGATCAGCCACATGAGCGGCACGCTGCAGGACGTTATCAGCGCCGCCGACTCCGCCTGCTATGTCGCCAAGCAGCGTGGGCGTGGCCAGGTACATATCTATTCCGCACGCGACGAAGCCATCGCCCGCGAGCGCGGCGACATTCAATGGCTGCGCCAGCTGCAATCGGCACTGCATGAGGGTAGCTTCCAACTGGCTGTGCAACCGATAATCGCTACCAGTAGCGGTGACGGAACAGGCCCGGCAATCGAAGTACTGCTTCGCATGGCCGATGAACATGGCCGATTTGCCAATACGGCTGAGTTTCTGCGGCCCGCCGAACGTTATCAATTAATGCCGCAGATTGATCGCTGGGTCGTAAACGCAGCGCTGGCAGCTATTAGAGCTGGCGAGATCAAGATTCCGGGCAAACGCAGTTGCGCGATAAACCTCTCGGGACAGACGCTCGGCGATGAGGGATTTCTCGGCTTCGTTGTCGATGCCCTGGACCGCAGCGGCGTGGCGCCGGCAAGCATATGCTTCGAGGTAACCGAAAGCGCCATATCCAGTAATATTCAACATGCACAGCGATTCATCGAAGTGTTACACGGCATCGGCTGCGAATTCGCACTGGACGATTTTGGCAGCGGCTTGGGTTCGTTCTCGAGTTTGAAAACGCTACCGGTGGATTACCTGAAGATCGACGGAGCGTACACGTGCAATCTAAGTTCCGATCAGATCAACCGGGAAATGGTTTCCGCAATGATAAAACTGGCAAGGACTCTGGAGTTTCGTGTCATTGCCGAACAGGTCGAGCAACAGGAAGATTTCGACTGGCTGCGCGAGGTCGGCGTGGATTTCGTGCAGGGCAATTTCGTGGAGCCACCCGTGACGCTGGGTTCCGGGCAGGGCACGGGCACCTTCCGCATCCTGACGAACGGTGACGTGCACTGACTCATTTGACTATTTTGCGTATCGACTTGCGGGTCGCCGCCGCCAAGCTAAAGTTACGTTCAATTAGTCGAATAAGTCAGTGCCGGCACCAGGACAATTCATCAGAGTAATGGCACCATCAAGAGCGCCACGATGTTGATGATCTTGATCAACGGGTTGATTGCCGGGCCTGCCGTATCTTTATACGGGTCGCCGACGGTGTCGCCGGTTATGGCCGCTTTATGGGCGGCAGATCCCTTGCCGCCGCAGTTGCCGTCTTCAATGTACTTCTTGGCGTTGTCCCATGCGCCGCCACCGGCCGTCATCGAGATGGCGAGAAACAATCCAGTGATGATAGTGCCGAGCAGCAAACCACCCAGCGCCTTGGGCCCAAGTACCAGTCCGACCACGATTGGTACGCTGATAGGCAGCAGGGAAGGAACAATCATTTCCTTGATCGCGGCTTTTGTCAGCAGGTCCACAGCACGCTTGTAATCCGGCTTGCCCGTGCCTTCCATAATGCCTTCGATCTCGCGAAACTGACGTCGAACCTCGTTAACGACCGACCCGGCAGCGCGGCCGACTGCCTCCATGGCCATCGAGGCAAACAGAAACGGCACCAGTCCGCCAATGAAAAGGCCGATGATCACAAGGTGATCGGAAAGATCGAAGTCGACAATGATGTTTCGTGCGGCCAGCGCATTCGTATAGTCGGCGAAAAGAACCAGCGCAGCCAGCGCAGCCGAGCCGATTGCATAACCCTTGGTTACCGCCTTGGTAGTATTACCAACCGCGTCGAGCCGGTCCGTAATTTTACGCACTTCAGGCGGGAGCGCAGACATCTCCGCGATGCCGCCTGCGTTGTCCGTAATCGGGCCGAATGCGTCGAGTGCGACGATTACGCCGGTCATCGACAGCATCGTCGTCGCCGCAATCGCGATGTTATAAAGACCGGCGAGCGAGTCACCGTCCGGCGCCAATTCAAATGCTCCCCAGATGCTCAGGCAGACGGCGATCACCGGCAGCGCCGTTGCTTTCATTGAAACGCCGAGGCCGGCAATGATGTTTGTCGCGTCGCCTGTCAGGGAAGCATTAGCGATCGACCTCACGGGCTTGAAATCCGTTCCGGTGTAATACTCTGTGATGACGACCATGGCAGCGGTCAGCGCCAGGCCGATCAGCGCAGAACCGAATATGCCTGTCGCGTTGCCGCTGGCAGCCATCATCACGTTTGTAATCGGGTAGAAGGCGATTGCGGCGAGGATGCCGGCGACGATCACGCCTTTGTAAAGGGCACCCATAATCTTGCCGCCCTCGGAGGTGCGAACGAAGAATGTACCGATAATGGAAGCGATGATCGATGCGGCTCCCAGAACCAGCGGATAGATGATGGCAGCATCCGTATAAGTCGCCGAGACGAGTGTGCCGAGCAGCATGGTAGCGATAATTGTCACCGCATAAGTTTCGAAGAGGTCCGCGGCCATGCCGGCGCAGTCGCCGACATTGTCACCGACATTGTCGGCAATTACAGCCGGATTTCGGGGATCGTCCTCCGGAATACCTGCTTCGACTTTGCCGACAAGGTCCGCACCGACGTCGGCGCCCTTGGTAAAGATGCCGCCGCCGAGTCGCGCAAAAATGGAGATCAGGGAACCACCGAATGCCAGGCCAATGAGGGCGTGTATCGCGTCGTCGGCGGTACTGCCGGTGCTGGTCAGCAGATAGTAGTAACCGGCGACGCCGATCAGACCGAGCCCGACGACGAGCAGGCCGGTAATCGCCCCGCCACGGAATGCTATTTTCAAAGCCGGATTTACGCCTTGGGTCGCAGCCTGGGCAGTGCGAACATTCGCCCGGACGGAGACGAACATGCCGATATAGCCGGTCGCAGCGGAGAGAATTGCGCCGATAGCAAAACCGATGGCGGTATGCCAGTCGAGGGTAATGCCGAGAATGACAAACAGCACGATACCGACGATGCTGATCGTGAAGTACTGGCGGTTCATGTAGGCGCCGGCGCCTTCCTGAATGGCCTGCGCAATCTCTTGCATGCGCTCGTTTCCCGCGGGTTGTTTGAGAATCCATTGTATCGATACAAGCCCGTACAGAACCGCAAGAACGCCCGCGCCCATGGCAAGCCACAGAGCAAATTCAGTTGTCATCAAATCGTCTCCTGATCATATAAATGACCCCGGTGCAAGGGGCGCGCCCGGGGCAATTTAAAACCATGTGTGAAATCGAACAGACGGCTGGAAAAGGAACGCTTTTTGCGCCGCTTATCGTTGTTTGTACATCACCTGTTCGCCGCGACTCCCTGAGCCTGTGCACGACCCACTCGCGGCAGGCCGCGCATCATACCACAAAGTTTGTCTTCAACTTCTTCACAACCCTGACGTTTTTGAGGCTGACATACTTGGGTAAGCCGTTGATATAGGGCGGATAATCCTCTCCGCGGATTAGCGGCGCGAGATATCGGCGGCAGGCAGGCGTAATCGAGAAACCGTCAGGGCTGATGAATCGCCGTGGTACTTTTTTTTCCTTGTTGGCGATACGGGAGAGCGGTGCCTGGTCTATGCGCCAGCGGTACGGACTGTCCGAGACTCGCTTTATGACAGGCATGACGGCGGTTTTTCCCGCCAATGCAAATTTGACGGCGGCTTTACCGACGGCATAGGCCTGTTCGACATCAACCGCCGAAGCAATATGCCGCGCCGAGCGCTGCAAATAGTCGGCAATGGCATAATGATATTTAAAGCCAAGATTCTCTCTGACCAGGTTGGCGACGACGGGCGCAACACCACCGAGCTGTGTGTGACCGAACGCGTCCCTTGTACCAGCTTCCGCCAGGAATTTTCCGTTGGCGTAACGCGCGCCTTCGCTGACAACGATGACACAGTAGCGGTACCGCTTAACGCACTCAGTGACTCGCTTCAGGAATGCCGTTTTCCTGAACGGAATTTCGGGAAACAGAATGATGTGCGGAGCATCGCCGGGTCGGTTGCCTGCCAGGCCGCCGGCGGCCGCGATCCAGCCTGCGTGCCGTCCCATCACCTCAAAGACAAATACTTTTGTCGAGGTCTCAGCCATCGAAATGACATCGAGGGCGGCTTCCCGGGTGGATACGGCAACGTATTTCGCAACGGAGCCGAATCCCGGACAGTTATCGGTAACCGGTAGATCGTTGTCGACGGTCTTCGGAATGCCCAGACAGGTAACCGGAAAGCCCATGCGCTTGCTGAACACCGACACTTTGTGTGCCGTGTCCATCGAGTCATTGCCGCCGTTGTAAAAAAAGTAACCGATATCGTGTGCTTTGAAGACCGTGATCAGCCGTTCGTATTGGGCACGGTTCTCCTCGATGCCCTTGAGTTTGTACCGTGCGGATCCAAAAGCGCCGCCCGGAGTATGACGCAGCGCTGCGATCGTAGCGGCACTTTCCTTATTCGTGTCAATCATGTCTTCTGTCAGAGCGCCAATGATGCCGTTGTGGCCGGCGTAAACGTTGGAGATCCGGTGTTTGTTTTTTCGGGCGGTCTCGATCACGGCACATGCTGTGGCATTGATGACCGCGGTAACACCGCCCGATTGGGCATAGAACGCATTCATTTTCGACATCAAGTCTTGTTCCTTGTCATGGGCTTGAATCGGGGCGAAGCATAGCCGAAACTCGCCGCAGGTTCATCGGCTGACAGGTTTGACCCGATGCTATATAGGCGGTAGCGTATGCCGCCCTTGAGTTGTCACAAAGTTAATATAACCATGCGGATCGTATTGTTGGGTGCGCCGGGATCCGGCAAAGGCACGCAGGCCAGGAAACTGATGGCCGACAGAAATATTCCGCAAATATCTACCGGTGACATGTTGCGCGCCGCAGTGGCGGCTGGCACAAGTTTCGGTCAGCAGGCGAAGAAGATCATGGAAGCAGGCGAGCTCGTCCCGGACGACATCATGCTTGGCATCGTCAGCGAAAGGCTGGCCGAGGATGATGCCGCAGACGGATTTATCCTCGACGGTTTTCCGCGAACAGAAAAACAGGCACTTGACCTCGACGATCTCCTGGATCGACGAGGGCAGCCTCTGGATTCGGTGGTCCTGATGGATGTGGATTTCGACATTCTGATGAAGCGCCTGACGGGCAGGCGCACTTGCTCGCAGACTGGCAAGCTCCTGAATATTTATTTTTCGCCGCAGGAAGAGCTGGATGCTTGCGTAGACGCCGGCGGTGAATTGATTCAACGCGACGATGATAACGAGGAGACCATAAGCAATCGCCTCGAAGTCTATCGCTCGCAGACTGAATCCCTGGTCGAATTCTATGGCGCTACAAACAAACTGAAAGTCGTCGATGCGGCAAGTAGCGTCGACGAGGTTTATGAGCGGATTCTGAAGGCACTGGCAGCTTGATCGACGGGTAATTCAGGGCCATCTTGAATTTCTACGCCCCCAAAATCTCCAGCAACCGTTCACCGACTATTTCTCTGCGCCATCCTGTAAATACCCGCGACTGTCGATCGCTATGCAGCGATGCGGCCAGCTCTTTCCTGGGCGCGACGATCTCTCCTGCGATTCCCAGTTCCTCGGCGCAGGCTGAGACGGCCGCCTGCATGTCTTTCAGTACTGCCTTATGTTTTTCGTTCGGTTTTGTCGGCGGCTCGTATTCGACGTTATCGTCTCGGGCTGCCGCAAGAATTTGCAGGAGTACGTTAGCGGCGCGACGCAACGTACGCGGCGCAAGCCCTCGAATAGCGGCCAGCGATTCCTGATCTTCAGGCCCCGTCGAGGCGATCTCCAGTAAGACCGCGTCTTTGATGATCCACTGGCGTGGCCGGTCGGAACGCTCGGCCTCAGTCTCACGCCAGCTAGCAAGCCTGGTGGCAGCAGCGCGAGCCCGTCCGCGCAGATTCCTGGCTCCCTTGAGGCGGTCGACCGCGTGCCCGGGATCACCCCTGTAGAGCGAGGGCCTGAGCAGATAAGCGGAGTCCTCCTCTGCCCAGCTCAGCCTGCCGAGTTTGGCCAGCTGCCGAGATAGCTCCTCGTACGCCGGCAACAGGTATTCGACATCCTCGGCAGCATACTCGAGCGCCGCGGCAGGCAGCGGTCGCCGCGTCCAGTCAGCGCGTGTGTGCGATTTGGCAAGCTCAACGCCAAACAGCTCTTCGACGAGGCCGGCGTATCCGAGCTGTGGCGCAAAGCCCAGGAGGCCGGCTGCAATCTGCGTATCGAAGATCGTTCCAGGCATACGATCCGAGGTGTGGAAAAGCACTTCGATGTCCTGCCGGGCGGAGTGCACCACGCACTGGCAATTCATCAGCCTGCGCCAGAAATTATCCAGATCGCCCCCACCCATCGGGTCCGCACAGTAAATGCCTTCAGCCGTCGCAATTTGCACGAGGCAGAGTTGCGGATAGAAGGTCTTCTCACGCATAAATTCAGTATCGAGCCCGATGCGCCTTGCAGAAGGGAGCAGGGCGCTGACGGCGCTATTCGAACGGAGATCGAGAAACTGATATTTGGGCATTGCGTTGAGGCATAAGGATTTCGGCAAGGAAGGTTAACATGCGATGATTGTGCCTACGTAGGGTGTCGCGATGGGCAAATAGTGCAACAGATCTTCAGGGTATTTCTGGACGTTATCCTGTTGCGCAAGGGACCGGAGGACCTGCCGAAATCTCCGCTGCTGCTCGCAATGGCCATTGTCATGACCATCGTCTCGCAATTGCTGTTGCATGTGATGGTCGAGACGAATTACAGCACAGATCTTTTTCTGGAGTTTGCTACCGAGCTGCTCAAGGTTGGCTCATATGTTGCCGTCTTGTTTGTATCAGGATTCATCAGTCGAATTGAGCAGACGATGACGGCGATCATAGGCTGCACGGCGATCATGGTGTTGCTCTTTGTCGTAATTTTCATACTGTCCCAGCCGTTTATCGGGCACGAGCTGGCCGGCGCCATTGCCTGGTTCGTGACGCCATGGCTGATTCTGGTCGAGGGACACATTATTTCAAGAGCGATACAGCAGCACGCGTTCACAGGTATTGCTATTGCAGTATTGATATTTATTCTGCAACTTGGTTTTTATGTGACGCTTAGCGCGGGTCCGGAGGGCGTTGTCAGCTGATGCATATTCACATTTTCGGTATCTGTGGGACATTCATGGGAGGTGTCGCCGCCCTGGCAAAAGCGGCAGGACATCGTGTTTCGGGTGGTGACGCCAACATCTATCCGCCAATGAGCACCCAGCTAAAGGGTCTTGGCATTGCCGTCCATGATGGCTACGACGTCGGCCAGCTGGAGCCGACGCCCGATTGTGTCGTGATTGGCAATGCGATGAGCCGGGGCAACGCGGCAGTCGAGGCAGTTCTGGACCGTGGCATTCCCTATACCTCTGGGCCGCAATGGCTGTCGGAACACGTGCTGAAGGATCACCACGTAATCGCTGTTGCGGGAACGCACGGAAAGACGACTACGGCCAGCATGCTGGCGTGGATTCTGGAGGAAACGGGTCATTCGCCTGGTTTTCTGATCGGCGGCGTGCCGGCGAACTTCGATGTGACGGCCCGTTATGGAGAATCGAAATACTTTGTCGTGGAGGCGGACGAATACGATACCGCGTTTTTCGACAAACGGGCAAAGTTCGTTCACTACCGACCACATACGCTTATCCTCGGTAATCTCGAATTCGACCACGCCGATATTTACAAAGACCTCGACGCAATCCTTTGGCAGTTCCATCAAATGTTGCGAACGATTCCAAAAAGCGGCCGCATTATTCTGAACAATGCAGACGAAAACCTCAAAACGCTTCTCGAAATGGGCTGCTGGTCGACAACAGAGTCATTTGGTATCGGGGAAGGTGACGAGGACTGGACAGCACGGTTTTTGGACGCCGGCGAGCGACGCATCAGTGTTTCCCAGCGCGGCGGCGCGACAGCCGAGGGCAGCTGGCAGCTCGGCGGCAGCTACAATCTCGAGAATGCGCTGGCAGCGATCGCGGCAGCAAAGTCTGCCGGCGTTTCAGTGCAGCAGGCACTTGCAGCGTTATCTCGGTTCAAGGGCGTCAAGAGACGGCTGGAGAGAACGGCGACGGTCGCGGATATTGCGATTTACGATGATTTTGCTCATCACCCTACTGCGATCCGTCGAACGATCGCCGGTCTGAAAAAACGGTTTCCGGGGCAACGCATCGTTGTCGCGCTGGAGCCAAGATCGAACACGATGAAGCTCGGCGTGCATAACGAGGCACTCGCCGCATCGCTGGAAGATGCGAGCCTCGCCTGTATTTACAGGCCCAGTGACTTTGCTGCGGAGTTCGACGACTGCCTTGCATCGCTCGGCGATCGCTTGCATCTACATTCCGACTACGACGAACTCGTAGCGGACCTGGCCGCCGAACTTCAGCCGGGTGACCAGGTCGTTTTCATGAGCAACGGCGGATTTGGATCAGCGCGCCAAAAGCTGACGGGAATCCTGCAGAAAAGTCGCTAGCCGTAGCGCCTGGTCGATTTGTCATTATTCTACCCTATACTTAGGGAAACCCCGGCCCAGCGATTGTGCTCCAGGTAAAGCGACGGTTTCTTTAGTGAAAATTCCGTTATTTCCATTACGTACGGTTCTCTACCCGGGTGGCCCGTTGCCGCTGCGCATATTTGAGCCACGTTATCTGGATATGATCAGCGACTGCCTCAAGAGAGATGTTCCGTTTGGAGTCCTGTTGATCAGGAGCGGCAGCGAGACCGGGCCTGCTACAACATACCAGGTCGGTACACTTGCGAGAATTACTGACTGGTATCAGGGTAGCGACGGTCTCCTCGGTGTCACAGCAGTCGGCGGGCAGAGGTTTCGCCTGATGTCTGCCAAACGCCAGCCCGACGGACTGAACATTGGAGAAATACAATTACTTGAACACGAGAGCCGCTATTCGCTGCCGGAAGAATACCAGCCTCTCGCACGTATTCTCGCCGGCGTCCTCGACGACCTGGGCCGGCTGTATGAATCGCTCGACAGGCAGTACGACGATGCCGGCTGGGTCGGTTACCGCTTCGCCGAGATTCTGCCGATCAGCCCTGAGCAAAAGCAATCCTGGCTGGAATCGGACGATGCGATAGAGCGCCTGCACCTCGTGCGCGAAGTGCTTGATACGGTTCGCGGCCCGGAGAATGCCACCTGAGTGGCGATATATTCGGGCCGGTTACGATTTCAGTGTTGCGAATACGCGTTTGGCCCGCGCAAGCGTTTCGGATATTTCCTCATCGCCATGTGCGTCGGACACGAAGCCGGCCTCAAATGCCGACGGCGCAAAATAAACGTCCGATTCAAGCATCCCATGGAAGAACTGCCGAAACAGCTCAGTATTTGCCGCTGTCACTTGTGCAAATCGCCTTATTGGCCCGTCCGCGCTGAATACGAAGCCGAACATGCCGCCCGCTGCCTCGACTGCCAGCGGCACGCCGGCACCACGCGCCACTTCGGCCAGACCATTCGCCAGCTGCCGCGTTCGTTCGTCGAGAGAAGCATAGAAACCGGGTCTTTCGAGCCCCTGCAAAGTTGCCAGGCCGGCCGCCATCGCAAGCGGGTTGCCCGACAGCGTGCCCGCCTGATAAACGGGGCCGTCCGGCGCGATACTCGCCATGATGTCAGCGCGCCCACCAAAGGCGGCGGCCGGCATTCCGCCGCCGACTATCTTTCCGAGTGTCGTCAGATCAGGTTGAATGTCGAAAATCTCCTGCGCACCGCCTTTCGCCACCCGGAATCCGGTCATCACTTCATCGAAAATCAAAACAGCCTCATACTGATCGCACTGTGACCGGAGCGTTTCCAGAAAACCAGGCTCCGGCGGCACCATGTTCATGTTGCCCGCGATCGGCTCGACGATGATGCAAGCGATTTGCTCGCCGACCTCTGCAAACACGGCTTCTACCGCTGCCGGGTCGTTGAAATCGAGGGTTATCGTGTGTGCGGCGAGCCCTGCCGGAACACCGGGCGAGCTTGGCACACCGAGGGTCAGTGCTCCCGATCCCGCCTTGATCAGCAAGGAGTCGGAGTGGCCGTGATAACAGCCTTCAAACTTGATGATTTTGTCACGCCCCGTGAATCCACGGGCAAGTCGAATGGAACTCATCGTCGCTTCTGTGCCCGAACTCACCATTCGGATTCGTTCAATCGACGGCATGAATTCACATATTTTCTGCGCGAGACGGGTTTCGGCCACAGTGGGCGCGCCGAAACTGAGTCCGGCCCTGGCTGCGTCAGTAACGGCTTTGACGACATCCGGGTGCGCATGACCCAGGATCATGGGCCCCCATGAGCCAACGTAGTCAATCATCTGCCGGCCGTCCTCGGTCTGCAGCCAGGCGCCTTTTGCGCTCTTGAAGAACACCGGCTCACCGCCAACGGCGGCGAACGCCCGGACTGGTGAGTTAACGCCGCCGGCAATATATTTTTTCGCTTCTGCGAAAAGGCTCATACGAAGTCTTCCATAGACAGGTGCATGCTACCGAAGTGGCAGTCAGTCATAAACCCCCGAGGTTCAACTGGTAAACTGCGGGCATGATGAATGTAGGAGCGGCTTTTTGGACAGGAAGTCCTTATGTCGCGGAGCACAGGGATGTGCGTGAGCGACGAACCCCGATCGCGGCTGAAGCCACTCCTACGTACGAATTTGACACCTTTTGATAACGCCCCATGAAAACTTACATGTGTCTCATCTGCGGCTACGTCTATGACGAAGAGGAGGGCGATGTTGAATCGGGGATTCCGGCGGGCACAAGATGGGAGGATGTCCCCCTATCATGGCGGTGCCCCGACTGCGGTGCCGGAAAGGAAGATTTCGAGATGGTCGAAATCTAACTACCCGGTTCTCTCAACTGATCGGTAGTAATCCCGATCTCTGACAGAAGAGCCGGCAAGCCGTCATCGCCAACCAGATGCAGGGTGCCGACGACGATCAGGTAGTCGTCTTGCTCGCCGATCAGGTTCCTGATTTGCTCAACCCAAGCTTCATTTCGATCCACGACGAGTGTTCTGTAGAGTTCCGGATATCGTTGCATTTCGGCCAGCAGGTTTTCTTCCAGAAAATCAATATCGCCGTACCGCCACGCGTCTATCAAAAGGTCGAGATTTTCCTCTATGTTCAGACTTTCCCGAAGCGTTTGGATAAGCAGAGAACGCTGCGCCGACAATGACAGCTTGTCGAGGAACTCGAGTTGTTCGCGCACGCTTTCGAGGCCGAGAATTTCCTTGCTGTCTTCGCTGGCCTTCGCCGAAAGGTGAAACTCAATTCCGTATTCGGGATTGAAACCGATTCGGAGGAGCATCATTTGCTCAATCGTAATGGCTGCCAGCCATGGTTCCGTTTGCGCGAGCATGAGGAATGGAATGTCAAGCTGCGATGCGTAGTCGGCCGCTTCTTCATAGAGACTCGGCCCCATGATTTCCTGCAGGGTGCTGCCGTCTTTGATGACACCCAGTTCTTTGACCATTCCGGCCATCTCAATCGGGTCAAGGTCGTCGACGTCTATTTCCATGATCAGGATCTCGGCATCCTGGTAGGCTTTCTCTATCGCAGTCGGAATCGGATAGTCCTGCTGCCTGAGCACATGCACCGAACCGAGCAGGTAAATTCGGTTGCTCGCACCATTGATCTGCCACATTGAGACCAGGTGGCCCGTACTCTGTGGTGCCACTCTGCCGGCCGCCATGATCAGGCAGATCATCAAGAAGCAATGCAGGAGTGTGGATCGAGGGGTCATTCAGTCGGACAGCCAGATCAGCTCCGTTTCCACACTGCCATCCGGGTGCAGGCTGATTCTGCGGTATGCGGGCGGATTATCGTCCAGCGCAAACTCATCACTTGCCACCTTGAATTGCCGGCAAGTGGACGGCGTGCCGATTATCTGTACGGATTCATGCGAACCCTCGAATGCCTGGTGCACATGCCCGAAGATTGCCGCCCTGACTTTGTCGGTTCGCGCTAGCAGGCGCAGGAATTCTTCGCCATTTCGAAGACCGACCGAATCAAGCCACTTGCAGCCGACGGGTAACGGCGGGTGATGCAGGCAAATCAACACGTGGTCGGCTGTCGTTTCATCAAGTAATTTCTCAAGTCTTTCCATTTCCTGGTCATCAACGCGTCCGCCAGCATCATCGCGGATGCAGCTATCGATACCGGCGATTAACCAGTTGCCGTGCATGACAGATTCACAGTAGTGAAATTCCGGACTGGCCAGCGCGTCTTTCATGATCGCGCGTACATCATGATTGCCCGGTACGCAATACACGGGAAGTCCGAGAGGCTGCATCAATTCACAGAAGCGGTCGTAAGCCTCCCGGCTGTCATCCTGGATCAGGTCGCCCGTCATCGCGATCAGATCGGCACTCCAGCCTGAACGCTGAATATGGCCAAGCACGTTCTGCAGTGAGGAATAGGTTACGGTGCCTCGCAGACTCGAATCCGAATCAGCGAACAGATGCGGGTCCGTAACATGCAGGACTCGAATAGGATCAGTCGACGTATGAATAGCGCTACGACCTTTTGTCGGTGCGGCTTTCCGCAATCTCCTGTGCAGGGATAATAGCTGTTTGCGCGGCGTCAGGCCACGACAAAAAA
>JAZFPY010000177.1:0-5669 GCA_036444875.1 Woeseiaceae bacterium
CGACTACACCCGCGGCCGGCGACAGATATTCAGGGAGCTGGATATCACGATCAAGCGCGGGAAGATTACCGCCATCATGGGTCCCAGCGGCACCGGCAAGACGACGCTCCTGAGCCTGATTACCCGCCAGCTGCGACCGGATCGCGGCAGCATTCTCGTCGACGGTATCGACGTTTCGGCGTTGAACCAGAGGGACCTGTACCGGTTCCGGCGCCGTTTCGGCATGCTGTTCCAGAATGGTGCGTTGCTGACAGACCTCAGTGTCTTCGAAAACGTCGCGTTCCCGCTAAGGGAACATACCAAACTGCCGAACAGGTTGATCCGGCACGTTGTGCTGACGAAGCTGCATGCGGTTGGACTGCGCGGCGCCGCCGACATGATGCCGTCCGAACTCTCAGGTGGCATGGCGCGCCGTGTGGCACTGGCCCGGGCAATCGTGATGGACCCGGATATCCTTATCTACGACGAGCCGTTCGTCGGGCTGGATCCGATATCGATGGGTGTCATAGTCAGACTTGTCCGGCAGATGAACGACGCACTCGGCATCTCCAGCATTCTGGTCAGTCACGACGTACAGGAAATCGCTGCGGTCGCTGATTGCAGTTACCTGATTTCGGACGGCAAAGTGGCTGCCTCGGGCAGCCCGGATGAACTCAGCAACACCAGTTCCGAAGTCGTCAAGCAGTTTATGCACGGCATGGCAGACGGTCCGGTCGCGTTTCATTACGCAGCGCCGAACTATGCCGAGCAACTACTCGGCCGGGATGTAGAGTAAGTCCCGATGTTCAGGGAACTCTATTACACATTCGTAGAGTTCCTGCGCACGTTTGGTGCGCTACAGATATTTTTTCTGCGCCTGCTCAGCCACTCGCCCGCCATAATTGTGGGGCGCTTCCGGCTGGTGGTGTACCAGGTTTATAATGCCGGCGCCTTGTCGCTCGTCATCATCATGGTCTGTGGTCTGTTCGTCGGCGGCGTTCTGGGCTTGCAGGGTTACTCGAACCTGGCGAAGTTCAATGCAGAAGATGCGGTCGGCGCCGTCGCCGCCCTGGGTCTGCTAAAGGAACTCGGCCCTGTCATTACGGCGCTGTTGTTTTCCGGTCGCGCCGGAACGGCACTTGCCTCCGAGATCGGTCTGATGAAAGCAACCGATCAGTTGTCGGCAATGGAGATGATGGCCATCAGTCCGTTGCAAAGGGTCCTCGTACCACGATTCCTCGGCGGCGTGATCGCGATGCCGCTACTCGCTGCCATATTCACTGTTGTCGGTTTGTTTGGCGCCCACCTTGTTGGTGTGACGCTGTTGGGCGTTGACGCCGGGGCATTCTGGTCACAGATGCAAAATGCTGTTGAACCTGGCGACATCTATGAAGGCATTATCAAGAGTACCGTGTTTGGCGTGGTCGCGAGTCTGCTGGCAGTCTGGGAAGGCTATAATGCGATTCCGACGGCAGAAGGTGTTGGCAGGGCCACGACACGAACCGTCGTTATCACGGCAATCTCGATACTCATACTGGATTTCATGATTACGGCAATTGCCATCTGAGGTAAGCAATGCAACAAACTCGAGCAGTTGAATTCGGAACCGGTCTTTTCGTCTTGCTGGGCCTCGCCGCCCTTTTTTTCCTGACGACTCAAACGACCGGAAAAAATGCGTTTTCCGGTGGTGATACCTACGAGGTCCAGGCCTACTTCGAAAACGTCGGCAGTCTGAAAAACCGTGCGCCGGTGGCGATGTCCGGTGTGACGATTGGCCGCGTAACTGCGGTTGAATTCGACCCTGTCACCCTGGAAGCCAGGGTCACTTTCGTCATCGACCAGAAATATGACCAGATACCTGATGATACCGATGCTGCCATCCTGACTTCGGGGTTGCTGGGCAGCCAATATATCGGCCTTCAGGCCGGCGGCTCCGAGACCTATCTGGAGGACGGCAGCGAAATCGATTTGCCGTTCACGCAGTCGGCAATCGTGCTTGAGAACCTGATCAGCAAGTATCTGTTCAGCGCCGGAGGAGAGGATGACGATGAATAAGGTATTAAGCGGTGAACCTGTGGTGAAACGTTTGCCACTGATTCTTGTTACCTGCCTTATTTCGCTGACCGCCCAGGCTGAGTCACCGAACACCGTGATTGAGGAAGCGGCAATGCTGCTCGACCAGGCCATCGAAGGCCGTCTGGATGAATTCGCAAAAGATAAAGAGGTGCTTTATGCGTTGATCGACGAGATTCTGTTGCCGAGATTCGACCGGCGATATGCAGCGCAGCTGGTACTCTCAAGGCATTGGCGGACCGCCAGCGAGGAAGATCGCGAGCGGTTCATCAACGCCTTTTATAATCACTTGTTGCATATGTATGCCGAGGCCGTCCTGGAATTCGATCTGGCCAATCTGGATGTGTTGCCATTTCGCGGCGACGAATCGAAAAAACGAACAACGGTCAAGACGATAGTAGTGCTCGAAGATGGAACGAGAGTGCCCGTGAACTACGGCATGGTGAAGCGTGAAACAGGATGGCTCATGTTCGATGTGACGATCGAAGGTATCTCCTATATTCGAAACTTCAAGGCCGAAGTGAATGCGGAAATTCAGGCCGAGGGTCTGGATGGTGTCATCAAGCGTCTCGAGGCCGAAACAAACGAAGGCGCTGCGGCATGAGCAATTTTGTGCTTCAGGATCACGGCGGCGGCCGCTTTTCACTGAGCGGCCACATGACATTCGATACCGCGGGCAGGATATTGCGCGAAAGCGAGATCCCGTTTGAGGAACATACCCGTATCGAAGTCGATTTGTCGGGCGTTGATGAAACCGACTCAGCCGGTCTGGCTTTATTGCTCGAGTGGATTACCTGGGCCAATCACACGGTTCGCGAGATTCGCTTTACCGACATGCCTGAAAAAGTAAACGCGATCGCCAAGACCACCGAAGTCGATCATCTGCTGCGCCGCGGCGAACGGTGGGCAGGTTTTATTGATGCACCCGGGCCACTCTGAGGATTATAAGACGACGGGGCCCTTATTCCTCATCCAGAAAGTCGTCGTAGAAATCGTCATCTTCCGGCGGATCTCCGTCATAAATCAGATACCGGCGACGTTGCAGATACGCTTCCCGTAACGCGATGTATGGATCATAGGCGGCCCTGATCAGCGCGCTGGCGGGTAGCAAGCGTGCCCGAACATCGATCAATCGGAGCAAATAGATCTTGTCCCGGACAGATGAATTGTCGTAGTGAAGCAACGGGTCGGCGAGAAAATTCAATGGGATCATGGTTGCATCGCGCAACGTTCTCGGGCCCAGCAAAGGAATGATGACAAACGGTCCATCAGGTACACCCCAGACGGCGAGCGTCTGACCAAAGTCTTCAATTTCAACGTCGATCCCGGCGTCTGCCGCAACATCCATCAACCCGCCAATACCGAAGGTGGTGTTCATCACAAAGCGCCCGGTTTGCCTGAATCCGGAACCGATCTTGCCCTGCAGGAAATTATTAACGATGTGCAGCGGTGCCCGGAGGTTTCGCGAGAAGTTGCCGATGCCGCGCCGCATAAAGGCCGGAACGACTTTCTGGTAGCCTTTAGCCAGGAGCCTTAAAGACACCCCATCGACAGCAGCGTTAAAGATGTGAATCGGCCGGTTCACGGGTTCCCAGGGATCAGCAGGAGATCGTGCGGGCTTTGAACCATCGGTCGCGGTCGGCTGCGTTGCACAGGCACCGAGTTGTAGGCAGACAAGTGCCGCCAAAACAAAACCACCCAAGCGCTCAACAGAGTAGGGCATTTTTCTGCCTCGTTTCTTGACGAGCTTACAGGAAATCCAAGCTCCGGGCGAACAGTGAGGCGGGATGGAGGCTGGCTCAGGATCTGCTTCGTTGCAGCTGTTCTTCTGTCATATAGTCATGCAGAAAGTCGATGCGAGCTTCGAAACGGATGCGTTGAATCTCCTGCAAGTCGGGCACGCGCAATGCCTGGCGAAGAAAATTCACGCCGCCTACCAGATCGCCGATCATGATCCGGTATTCAGACATGTAGTAATGCGCCTCCGCTATATCGCCGGCTTTGTTGGCCGCGCGGGCGATGAGCCGCACCTGTTCCGGGGTAGGCGGGACGTTATTCAGCAGGTCCAGCAGGATTTCGTGAGCAGTTTTTGCCTCGCCCATTTGCAACAGCGCCTCCGCGTAGTGAACGACGAGAGGCACGTTCCTGGGGAACAGTTCCTGGGCGCGCTCAAATGAGGCCACGGCATCCCGAGTCCGCTCCAGCGCCAGTTCGGACTGCGCCAGGCCGATGTGGTAGGCGATGACTTCCTGGTCATTGTCGACGAGCTCTTCGAAGATGCGGTTGGCCTCCGCATGCCTGCCGGCTCTCGTGTATGCCAGGGCCCGCCCGTAACGTTCTGCGACCGACTGATTTTCATAACTCTCGCGTTCGAAATATCTGATGGCTTGTTCCGCCGTCTCCATGCGCTGCACGATCAGGCGGCTGCGTGCAATCCCGTAATTGACGGTGTCGGATGTATGTACCGGCGCGTAATCCCGCGCACGTCCGCGAGCCTCTGCAATTCTGGCGCTGCTGACCGGGTGTGTTCTAAGAAACTCAGGCCCCCCTGACTCCGGGGGTCTGCCGCCGCGGGAGATCACCTCGAAGAAAGACGCCATGCCCTGTGGATCGAATCCGGCCTCCGCGAGTGCGGAAATGCCAACCCTGTCCGCCTCGTATTCATTGTTGCGAGTGAAGTTAATCTGCTGCTGGGCCGCCGTGCCCTGGGCAACGGCTATCGCCCCCTGGACGGCATCGCCGCTTGCCCCGGCCGCCACACCCGCGATGACGGCGCCCAGCATGATTGCAGTCGTTAGAATACTCTGGCGCGAACTCGCGTGAACTGCTCTTGCAATATGCCTCTGCGTGACATGCGCGACTTCGTGTGCCAGCACGCCGGCCAGCTCGTCTTCGCTTCGCGTTGCTTCGAGGAGGCCCGTATGCACGCCGATGTAGCCGCCGGGCAGGGCAAAGGCATTAATGTTCGGGTCATCGATCACGAAGAACGTGAATGTGTGAGCGCCGTCATTAGCCTGCGCGGATATGCGATGACCGATGTCGTTGATGTATTCGGTGATCTGCGGGTCTTCAACCAGTTGTCCGCTGGCGCGAATCTGATGCATGATCGAACGGCCGATCTGTGCCTCGGTATTCTTCGACAAGGTGGCGTCTGCCGGGCTGCCGAGGTCAGGCAGATTGACTTCTGTCGCGCCCGCGAAATATGTCAGAGAAGCCGTTACCGCAAGCAGCAGCAATTGACTGAGACGACGATGGATTACAGGGTCTTTGCGAAATGGCATATTAGATCCGACTACAAGCCTTGCGGACTGTTCCCAATAATACCTGTTGTAGCGTCAATAAAATGGGTAAAAGTAGCACCGGTCGAGCGTCGCTTTGACATAAACCGTTGAATCTGAAGCCAATCCCAATTCCTGCTTAACAATTCTTGACGGCCTCGAGTACTTCGGCCGCATGGCCCTTCACCTTGACCTTACGCCACGCCTCCCTGAGCTTGCCGCGCTCATCGATCAGAAATGTGCTGCGCTCGATCCCCATGAACTTGCGGCCGTACAGAGTCTTCTCCTTGATGACATCGAACTTTTTGCACAACACCTCATCAGGGTCGGACAGCAATT
>JAZFPY010000178.1:0-2271 GCA_036444875.1 Woeseiaceae bacterium
CATCTTTTCCTGGTCGATCTTGGTTTTGGGCTCGACCGCAACCGCAATAACCGGCTCTGGAAACTCCATCCGCTCCAGCGTAATGATGTCCTTCAGATCGGATAGCGTATCGCCTGTCGTCACGTCCTTAAGGCCAACAGCAGCCGCGATGTCGCCGGCACGCACTTCCTTGATTTCCTTGCGGTCGTTGGCGTGCATCTGCAGGATACGGCCGATGCGCTCACGCTTTCCCTTGACCGGGTTATAAATCGTGTCGCCTGAGTTCAGAACGCCGGAATAAACGCGGAAGAAGGTCAGGTTACCGACGAACGGATCCGTCGCGATCTTGAAAGCAAGCGCTGCAAACGGTTCGTCATCATCAGCCGCTCGCTCGCCCTCGGAGCCATCCTCGAGAATGCCCTTGATCGCCGGTACGTCCACGGGCGAAGGCATGTAATCGATGACCGCATCGAGCATGGCCTGTACACCTTTGTTCTTGAATGCGGAACCGCACATTGCGACCACGATTTCGCCGGCGATCGTGCGCAAACGAAGGCCGCGCCGAATTTCGTCCTCTGACAACTGATGATCATCGAGAAACTTTACCAGTAGCTCTTCGTCAGCCTCGGCTGCGGCTTCGATCATCTTTTCACGCCAGATTTCGGCCTCCGCGAGCAAATTCTCCGGAATTTCCCGAAACTCGAAAGTCGTGCCCATGCTCGCCTCATCCCAGTAGATGGCTTTCATGCGAACGAGATCGATAACGCCTTCAAAATTCTCTTCGGCACCGATCGGCAACTGGATGGGAACCGGGTTCCCGCCGAGGCGTTCTCTGACTTGCTCGACCACGCGCAGGAAGTCGGCTCCGGCTCGGTCCATTTTGTTGATGAAGACCATTCGCGGCACATTGTATTTATTACCCTGGCGCCAGACAGTCTCGGTTTGCGGCTCTACACCGCCGACCGAACAAAGAACCGTGACGGCTCCGTCAAGAACACGCAAGCTGCGCTCCACCTCGATCGTGAAATCGACGTGTCCGGGCGTGTCGATGATATTGATGCGGTGCTCGTCGAAGTGCTGGTCCATTCCCTGCCAGAAACAGGTCGTCGCAGCGGACGTGATCGTAATGCCACGCTCCTGCTCCTGTTCCATCCAGTCCATAACAGCTGCGCCATCGTGAACTTCGCCTATCTTGTGCGATACACCGGTATAAAACAGAATACGCTCGGTCGTGGTCGTCTTGCCCGCATCGATGTGCGCCATGATGCCGATATTGCGGTAGCGCTCGATTGGCGTTGCGCGTACCACGGGACTGTTCTTTAACCTGGCTTGAGTTGTGCGTGCCACGGGATTATTCCTTAAGCCTTAAGGGACTTGAAAGGCTTACCACCGGTAATGGGAGAAGGCCTTATTCGCTTCCGCCATCCGGTGTGTGTCTTCCTTCTTCTTCACGGCGGTGCCGCGATTGTCGGCCGCATCCATGAGTTCGTGAGCCAGCCGGTGTGCCATGGATTTCTCGCTGCGTTTTCTTGCCGCTTCGATCAACCAGCGCATCGCCAGTGTCTGGCGCCGGACAGGCCTGACTTCAATGGGTATCTGATAGGTGGCACCGCCGACGCGTCGGGACTTGACCTCGACCATGGGTTTCACGTTTTCGATAGCCTGCTCCAGTAGCTCGAGCGACTTGTCTCCTTCCTGGCTTTCCTTTTCGGAAATCCGGTCAAGCGCACCATAGATGATCCGTTCCGCGACCGACTTCTTGCCGTCGTTCATGATCATATTCATGAATTTCGCGAGCAGTTGGCTGCCGTACTTGGGATCCGGCAGGATGCTGCGTTTTGGGGCCTGTGCTCTTCTGGACATCTTTTGTCTCTAATAAATTATGATCTTGGGCGCTTGGCGCCGTACTTCGAGCGGCCCTGTCTCCGGTCACTCACGCCCGCGCAGTCCAGCGTGCCGCGGATTGTGTGGTAACGCACGCCGGGCAGGTCTTTTACACGACCGCCGCGAATCAATACGATCGAGTGCTCTTGCAGGTTATGGCCTTCGCCGCCGATGTAGCTGGTGACCTCAAACCCATTGGTCAGGCGCACACGAGCGACCTTGCGCATCGCGGAGTTCGGCTTTTTTGGCGTAGTCGTATACACGCGGGTACAGACGCCACGCTTCTGCGGACTCCCCTCCAGTGCCGGCACCGTGCTCTTGGCCGCCTTCAGCGAGCGCGGTTTGCGTACTAATTGATTCGTCGTGGCCATGGGCCTCTCTCGATTGAACTAAAGCATAAAAAAACAG
>JAZFPY010000179.1:0-2730 GCA_036444875.1 Woeseiaceae bacterium
TACTTACGAATGTTTTCCTTGCATCAACACGCCAATTACTGAGCCAAGTGCCCATTTGGTGCCCACGCTAACCGGAAGCTAATGTACGTACCGAAGCGCACATCATACGTGGGGTAGAAGTCTAGTCGACGATGCGGAATTGGGCGATCTGAACTTCAGGACCGTAGTCGGCGTAATCGCCGTCTGTGCGGCGCGAGCGAAAGTCTTTCCATTCTATCGGGCGATAACGTGCTGGCCGATCGGCGCTAACCATGGCAGGTAGGGGACGGATGGTCGCGTCGGCACTCGGGTTAAAAAAGAACGGGATACTGTAGCGTTCGGTCGCTTCCATCGCCAGCACTCGGTGAATCGGTGCCCGATAATGATCGTTCGACCAAACCTGCATCATGTCGCCCGTATTGATAACGAGTGCACCCGCGATCGGGGGCACGTCATACCATAAACCACTGTTGAACACCTGCAGCCCAGCGACTGAATCTTGGAGTAACACCGTCAATGCGCCGGCGTCAGCGTGATGATGTATACCGAGATCGGCAACATCGAGATGCGCGACATCGTCGCGTCCCTCCAAGGGATCGACTACCGGATAATAGTTCAGGCGCACAAACCCGGTGTGCTCGGGATCAAAGAGGGGATTCAGAAACTGCGGGTCCAGGACAAGTGCGGCGCTCATCGCCTGGAGCAGGCGAAGCGACAGTGAGGCACACTCGTCGCGATATGATTCTAGCGTTGGGCGGAAGCGTTGATCGAAATCCGGCCAGCGGTTTTCGGCGCCGTAAACTGCATCGACACCGTCAGTCGTGTAATCGAAAACCTCTTTCTTGTCGCGCTGATTCTTTGTGAGTTCGTTGTTGTAGTACCCCCAAGGGTTTTCTCCTGTCCGGAGCACCTTCTCTTTCTGCTCGGCGGGTAGCGCAAAGAACGCCCGCGTTTGTTCCCAGACTTGCTCGAACACGTCGTTGTGGACGCCGTGATTGATAACTTGAAAGAATCCCAACTTCCGGCAAGCATCCGCGATTTGTTGTACGGATGCCAAATCGCGGTGAATTTCGCCGGTAAGCTCACTGATATCAATGACGGGCACTGTGTGAATCGCACGACTGCCGATTGCGGATGGACGTCTATCGAGATCGGCATTGGTTTCCATTGTTTCGATTCTCGCAACCCGCAGTTCATCCTTAACTCCGAGCGCATGCGCCAGGTCGCTTCAGATAGTTCCATCTTTCGCGAGGCGAATTCCGAGAAACTGCCATCGCTGGTGAGGATAGAAAAAGCTGCGTACGCTCGCGCGCATATGTTCCGTCGCGGTCGCACAGGAACCACCCCGAACCGTCATCTGGCCAGACATGAATTTGCCATTCGATTCGCCGAGGGCGCCGGGCAACGGCACGAACCCGGGATAGGGCAAATAGGCCGATGACGTCCACTCCCAGACGTCGCCGAATAATTGTGAACCGCTGGCGGCAACTGGATGCCAGTAATTAGATTCAAGGAAGTTGCCGCTGACCTCTTCCTCATCGGCGGCTAGCTCCCATTCTGCTTCGGTCGGCAGGCGCGCTCCGGCCCACTTGGCATAAGCGTGCGCCTCGTAATAGCTCACATGAGTCACCGGCGCATGCAGGTCGAGTTCGCGCTTGCCGCCGAGCGTAAATTCGGCATCGTGCCCCTCGGTCCAGTAAAGCGGTCGGCTCCATCCCTCCCGATTGATGAGCGCCCATCCATCGGAATGCCAGAGCTTCGGATTCGTGTATCCGCTATCGCGAATAAAGTCGCGATATTCGCCATTGGTGATAAGGCGGGAGCCGATCTGGTGCTCTGCAACTAATTCGGCGTGTCGCGGCAGTTCATTGTCGAAACAATAACTGGCGTCCTTATGGCCGATTTGCCGGACGCCGGATGGGCCGTTGCGAAATTCGTGTGGCGGGTTTTTCCGAACCGGTGGCGGCGTGAGCGCCGGATTGACGGTCGGCCAGGCTGGATTGACAGAGAATACATGCTTGATGTCGGCCAGGATGAGTTCTTGGTGCTGTTGCTCGTGGCTGAGACCGACCTCGATGAGGAAATCGAAGTCCTTGTCGCCGCATTTTTCGGCGATCAGATCGAGCATCGCGTTGTCGACGTACTCGCGATAGGCGAAGACCTCGTTCACCGTCGGGCGTGCCAGCAGGCCACGGTGGGGACGTGGGTACATTCCTCCGACGGTGTAAAAATAGGAATTCAGGACGTAGTCGAAGTCCTCGTTAAACCAGTCGTAGGTCTGCGAGTATTCCTTGAGAACGAAGCGCTCCCAAAACCACGTAACGTGCGCAAGATGCCATTTCGTCGGGCTGACGTCTGGCATGCTTTGCACGACGTAGTCCTCTGGCTCGAGGTGCTGGCATAGCTGTACTGTTGCATTTCGGATGTACGCGTATTGCGCTGCCAGCGAATCTGCGGCGACCGCCGCCTGAACTGATTCTTTTCTCGAGGCCATCGGAACGTCCTGTCTGAGTATGCCTGAAAGACTACGGGGCACCCCGGCGCTTGTCAAAACACGCTGTGGTTCGTACTTGTGCCGCCTATGCAGCGGCAATTCGGTGGTTTTTCATTACAACAAGTGCGTGAGTTTTGCGTGACTGAGTCCTGCAAAGTTATGCATTGTGGTGCAAATTGGGCAACGGGCGCCCCGCTAACTTATTGAAATATAAAGCTAGAATCCTACCAACACCAGACTGAAAATCCGCGTGTCGG
>JAZFPY010000180.1:0-3214 GCA_036444875.1 Woeseiaceae bacterium
ATCGGTGCATTTATCGGCATGATCCCAGGCCTCGGTGGGGACGCTGCGTCCTGGATCTGCTACGGCCATGCCGTTCAGTCATCCAAGACGCCGGAGCGGTTTGGCAAAGGCGCCGTCGAGGGCGTGATTGCGCCGGAGACCGCGAACAATTCGAAAGAAGGTGGCTCGCTGCTGCCGACGTTGTTCTTTGGGGTCCCCGGGTCGTCAGGCATGGCGATTCTTCTCGGAGCATTCGTGATGCTCGGGATTCAGCCGGGGCCTGGCCTCGCCCTCGACGGCATGGACATCGTCTGGACGCTTATCTGGGCATTGATGATCGCGAACGTCGTGGCAGTGATCATGCTCGTTGCACTAGCGCCTGGGTTCAGCTATTTGAGCTATGTGCGCGGCAGTTTGCTGATCCCGTTCGTGTTTACCCTCACCTTCCTCGGTTCTTATCTGAGCCACAGGGCCTGGGAAAATCTCGTGGTGTTGACCGCCCTCGGGGCCCTCGGCTATTTGATGAAAAAATACGGCTGGCCACGTCCGCCTTTCGTGATTGGTCTGATTCTGGGGCCCATTGTCGAGGACTCCTTTCATAAAGCCATGGCGCTGTGGGGGCCACGCTTCCTGCTGCGCCCCGGCGCCCTGTTCATGATTGCGTTGATCATCATCAGCTTCGGCGTCTATATCTGGCGTACGCGCAATAAATCGAAAACCTCCGAGGAGCAGCAAAATGCAACTTAAAGCGCTCCTCGGCGGGCAGGTATTGACGGCCGTCGTGATGCTGGCTATTTTTGTGACGATGTCGTTAATGGCTCTCGGCTTTCCTGAGAAAGCCCGATTGTTGCCGTTGATGATCGGCATACCGGGCTCGGTGCTTGCGCTGGTACAGGTGCTCCGGGAGTTACGGACGGCGATCGACAAGGTGGTGGAACCCGATGAAGAACAGCGGCAAGCACGTAGGAATGAACGGCACATGTTCATCTGGATGCTGCTGTTCTTTTTCGGATTTCTTGGCTTCGGCTTCGTCTATGCAGCACCGTTACTGGTGTTCGGATTTCTCCGTATCGGTATGAAAGAATCCTTGACGATCGGCGTGATCAGCGCTGTGGCCACCTGGGCCGTCCTTTACGGATTATTCGAACAAGCATTCGAAATCCCATTATTCGATGGACTGTTGATCGAATGGATATTGAATTGACGGGCGTATGCAATGGATAAGACATTCGCAATCAATGTAGACGGTCAGGATCACGTTATTACCGCAGATCCAGCGATGCCGCTTCTTTATGCACTCATCAACGAACTCGGCAAGAAAGGGCCCAAGTTCGGATGCGGCCTCGCCCAGTGCGGTGCCTGCACCGTGCTGCTGGACGGCGTCGCCGTACGCTCGTGTGTGCTGCCGATTTCCGCGGTCAGTGGAAGGGTGCGAACGCTGGACGGGCTCGGCACCGAGGACGAACCGCATCCGTTGCAGGAGGCATTCATCGCCGAGGAAGCAGGACAGTGCGAATACTGCGTCAGCGGCTGGATCTTGACTGCAACTGTACTCCTCGAAGAAAACCCGATTCGAAGTGATGGAGAAATCCGCCGGGCGTTGGCTGGCCTCAAGTGCCGCTGCGGCGCCCATATGGCAATCCTCAGGGCGATCAAACGCGCTGCCGCGGAAATGGCGACTGCACAGGGCACACGGGCGAGATGAATCGTTTAAGCGAATTGAAGATCGCGCGCCGCGACCTTTTAAAGGGCAGTGGTGCACTACTCGTCACGATGAATGTCCCCGCGGCCGCCCTGTTCGGCTCGAGTAAAGCCGAGGCCCGGGCAGTCACCCGCAAACTCAACCCCGCCGAACTCGATACCTGGCTCAGCATCGACGGCAACGGAATCGTGACCGGCTACTGGGGCAAGATGGACATGGGCCAGGGGGTCGATACCGCCATCGCCCAGTTAATTGCTGAGGAATTGGACGTAGCCATCAATAAGGTCAATATCGTCTTCGGTGACACGGCACTTTGCGCAGACCAGGGTGGTGCGAGCGGCTCCACGGGAGTGCAGCGTTCGGGCATCGCGTTCCAGGCCGCCGCGGCTGAAGCCCGGCTCGTGCTGCTGGAGAAAGCCTCTGCCGAATTGGCAGTACAAGTCGCTGACCTCTACGTGACCGACGGCGTGATTTATGCGAAGAGCGATCGTGCCAAGTCGATGTCTTACGGACAGCTTATTGGCGACAGGTTTTTCGACGCACCGATTACTTGGAACGGGAAATACGGCAACAGACTGAGCCTCAAAGGACGTGCCACACCAAAGGATCCCAAGGACTATAAGATTGTCGGGACATCCGTGCGCCGCCGCGACATTGCCGGCAAGATCTTTGCGACCACCGACTTTCTGCACCATGTGACCATGCCCGGCATGTTGCATGGGCGCATGGTCCGTCCGAACGTCGCGGGCGCCCGTGTCAGGTCGGTTGACCAGAGTTCGGTAAAAGACATCCCGGGTGTACAGGTCGTGGTCGAAAACGACTTCGTCGGCGTGGTGGCGCCCAAAGAATGGGACGCTATCAAAGCGGCGCGCACGCTCAAGGTGGAATGGGACGAGTCCGATGTTGGCTTTCCCACTGACTCCGAGCATTTGTTCGATTGGATCCGTTCGACAAATCCAGCGATGTCAACAGTCGAACTGGATGAGGGCAATGTCGATGCCGGTATCGCAGACGCCGCGAGAACGATCACCGCCGAATACGAATGGCCATTCCAGAGTCATGCCCGAATGGCTCCGGCCGCGGGTGTCGCCGATGTCCGCGACGATGACGCAGTCGTCTGGACCGATTCCCAGAAGCCCTATGACACGGCCCGCGGCGCTGCCCTGCTCCTCGAGTCGCCGCTACCGCAAGGTCGCATGCGACGGCGATCGCGCTGCGTTCGAGGTATCTGGATGCCGGGTCCGGGTTCCTACGGACGTTCGGACGCCGGCGACGGCGCCATGGACGCCATCATTCTCTCCGACGCGGTAGGCGCCCCTGTGCGCGTGCAGTGGATGCGCAGCGAAGGCCACGTCTGGGACCCGAAGGGCCCGGCCTCGGTCGTCACCTGTCGCGCAGGTCTCGATGCCAGAGGCAATGTGATCGCCTACCACTATCACATCAAGGGCTTCTCCCGTCACGACCTGAACTCTCGCGAGGACGATCCCAGCGAGGTGCTGGCCGGCCACCTGCTCGGTCATACCAGCACGCCCG
>JAZFPY010000181.1:0-4904 GCA_036444875.1 Woeseiaceae bacterium
GGCGCGAGTGATTTTCAGGCGAGGAGAAACTGACATGGGTGACAAGGGAAGAAGAGATAAAGGCAAAAGGGAACAGCAGAAAAAGGCTCAGCTTAATCCAAAGGAAAAACGAAAATTGAAAAAAGAAAAAAAGAGTAGATAAGTGTCCCGCGCTGTCCGGTGACTTTAAAGCAAGCCTCGTGCGGCCAACTCCCGGCGGTGGCGACCGCGATTGGTGTTGAGGTTCGTGAAGGGGTAGTTGGGGTAGAAGGCGACCTTGATTTTCGGGGCACGTTGGGTGTATCCAAGGAAGTGCCCGTTGGATTTCAGCGTATCCGGCGTCACTTTGACCGGGAGACAGATGCCTCGGAGGAACAACTGACCAGGCTTATTGGCCTGACCGAGAGATATTGCTTTGTTTATCAAACACTTAGACAATCACCTGCGATTGATGTCTGGCATAAGCTTACGACGTCAATGCCAGAAGCAAGGCCATAGCATCGCCCGCCGCAACGGCATGCGGCAGGCGATGCCTTCACGGCGCTTTTTTGCGTGAATGCCGTAGTTAAAGATCGGGGCAAGGGTTCTCGATGCGATTCAGAAACCCGTGCTGTCAGAGGGTATTCTTTTATCCGACGTTTATAGCCGGCATCCTTAACAATTACATCGATAGGCGACTTGGAGAACGGGGGTCTGACTAGACGATAAACTGCCGCGCGGTTTGCACGGCCTGTTCTTATGGTTCTGTTAGCGAGTAGTTGACTAGCCGCTATCGAGTGATTTGAGCGTATGGCTGGTCGATAGTGTAATTGTGATCAGAGCACATTTCTCGCGAGAGTTATTAATGAATATCTATGTTGGAAATCTGCCCTACGATATTGGCGAAGATGAGTTAAGAGATGTTTTTTCCCAGTTCGGAGAAGTATCCAAGGTCAACATCATAATGGACAAGTTTTCAGGGCAGCCGAAGGGTTTCGGATTTGTAGAAATGCCGAACGATTCTGAAGCAGACGAAGCGATTAAAGCTTTAAATGACAGTGCATTAAAGGGACGTAATATAAAAGTTAATCAGGCAAAACCACGGCGCGAGCGCTCACAGCGTAAACCCAGACATTAACCCTGGACAACGGGATCCACCGGTAAACCAAAAACTACTCGTTCTTGCGGTTGTAATCTATCGACGGCGCCCCGTCGTTAGAGCGCGAGGAGCATAAGCAATGAACAAAATATACTACCGTGGTGTATGTGAGACGTTGCACTTCCAGAAAGGTTCAGAGCTTGTGGAGAAGAAATATGGCTTATCTGTATCTAGCTGTCGCCATCATTGCGGAAATCATCGCCACCAGTGCCTTGAAGGCGTCTGAGGAATTCACAAAGCTTGTACCGAGCGCGATCGTCATCGTCGGCTACGGAGTTGCCTTTTATTGCTTGACGCTGGTGCTCAGAAATATCCCGGTCGGGATCACCTACGCCATATGGGCAGGCCTGGGCATCGTCTTGATAGCGATCGTGGGGGCAGTCCTTTTCAGGCAGGTTCCGGATATCCGTGCCGTCCTGGGTATGACATTAATCGTATCCGGTGTGGTTGTGATCAATGTATTTTCCAAGACCGTCAGCCACTAAGAATTCCAACAAAGCCTGGCGGCGAGGTCGGCTATTTGCCGCGAGCCCGGCCGCGTCATCCGCCTGATCGCGCTGTGCGCGCGTCAACTTTCCGTCGAGACGATCGCCCCGACGGGTCAGCTCCACTGACGCAATCCGTTCGCAGGGTGTCTGTATGCGGCTCAAGCTCGCTCCATGAGCAATAAACACTATATAAATCAATATATTACGCCTTAGGTCCGTGATGAGGCGACGCTGGCATGGCTTGTGCACCCGAGCGCCTGTGACGGAAAAATAGCGGGGCCCCGGGGTGGGACGAGCGGTGCAGCAAACAGTCAGGTACATTTTTTTAGTTCTCGCTTTACTTTTTACATCAGCGCTCAGCGTTGCGGCCAGCGCCGCGCTTTACGTGTATCAGGCGCCGAACGGATCGTGGATGTTCAGCGATCATGCCGTGCGCGGTAATGAGTATAAGCTGGTGCGCAAGACGACGAGTCTGCGAAGTGTGGCGATCGCGGCGCGGGCGGGCAACGCGGCATACCGCGGCGATCCGTCTTCGTACGACGGTTTAATCCGAATGATGGCACGTGCCTACGGGGTGGATGCGGCTCTGATCAAGGCGGTGATGCACGCGGAATCGGCGTTCAATCCGTATGCCACGTCACGCAAGGGCGCATCGGGGCTCATGCAGCTGATGCCGACGACGGCTGCACGTTACGGCGCGCGGGACATCTACGATCCGGTCCAGAACGTACGAGCGGCTGTCAAATACCTGAAAGATCTTATCGAACGCTACAACAACAAAACCCTTCTGGTGCTCGCTGCGTATAACGCCGGTGAAACTGCAGTTGCGCAGTACAAGGGAGTGCCGCCCTACCAGGAAACGCGACGCTATATCAAAAAGGTTCTCAAGTACAAGCGCCGCTACGCAGTAACGTTCTGACGGAACCGCATTTCGAAAGTATCATGCCGTGCGTGAATCGCTTCACGCGAACATAACACCTCAGGATGGCTGTGTGCGTGGCGATAATAGTCCGCTTATCGATCCGTGACGTATGGTGAGCATGTTATTTTTTTGTCATTTGCAGCAATAGCTCATTCATCCTGTGGACGAACCCGGCGGGATCATCGAGCTGTCCGCCCTCGGCCAGCAACGCCTGATCGAAGAGCAGGTGCGCCCATTCGCTGAATCGCTTGTCATCGGTATCCACCATAATATGTTCTATAATTGCATGCGCGAGATTGACCTCCAGGATCGGCTGACTGGTCGGAACCTCCTGACCCACTGACTTGAGGATTCGTTCCAAATTGGTGCTCATGGCCTGGCTGTCTGACACCAGGCAGGCCGCGGACGTGGTGAGCCGGTGGGAAATGCGTACGTCCTTGACTTTGTCGCCGAATGCCTTTTTCAATCTCTCGATGAAGTCCTTGTGCTTGACAGCAGCTTCTTCGCGCCGCGCCTTATCTTCTTGGGTCTCAAGCTTGCCCAGATCGAGCGCCCCCTGGGTAACCGATTGCAAGGGTTTCTTTTCAAACTCGGGTAGATGCATGACGAGCCACTCGTCGATGCGATCGGACAGCAGCAGCGCCTCAATGCCCTTCTGGCGGAAGATCTCGAGATGGGCACTGTTTTTGGCAGCTTTGAAACTCTCGGCAGTGAGGTAATAGATTTTCTCCTGACCTTCTTTCATGCGCCCGACATAATCTGCCAGCGAAACGTCTTGTTTCTCCTCGTTTGCATGCGTCGAGGCAAAACGCAAAAGTCGCGCGATTTGCTCGCGATTGGCCGTATCCTCGATTACACCTTCCTTCAGAATCTTGCCGAACTGCTGCCAGAAAGTGGCGTACTTGTCGGGCTCTTTCTTGCTCAGGTCTTCAAGCAGACGGAGTACTTTCTTGACCGAGGCGGCGCGAATAGTATCGATGGTTTTGCTCTGCTGGAGGATTTCGCGTGAAATATTCAACGGCAGATCGCTCGAATCGATGACGCCGCGCACAAATCGGAGGTAATTCGGCATCAGTTGCTCAGCATCGTCCATGATGAAGACGCGCCGCACATACAACTTGATGCCGCGGAGCCGGTCGCGATCCCAGATATCAAACGGGGCGCGCCCGGGGAGATAGAGCAGCGAGATATACTCCAGCTTACCCTCTACCCGGTTGTGCACGTAGGCGAGCGGCGGCTCGAAATCGTGAGCGACGTGCTTGTAGAACTCCTCGTACTCTTCCTTTTTGATCTCTTTTTTCGGACGTGCCCACAGTGCCGAGGCGCGATTGACAGTTTCCTCCTCGTCCTTGTCTTCCGCCTTCATGAGGATTGGGAGGCTGATGTGGTCGGAGAACTTGTGGATGATCGAGCGCAGGCGGTAGCCGTCCAGATACTCGTCCTCGCCCTTGCGCAGATGGAGGATGATTTCCGTACCGCGCCCGGATTTCTCGAGCGTTTCTAGCGTATACGTGCCCTGGCCGTCCGATTCCCAGCGCACCCCGTGCTCCGGGCCGAGACCGGCGCGGTGGGAGAAGAGCGTCACCTTGTCGGCGACGACGAACGCCGAGTAGAAACCTACCCCGAACTGCCCGATCAGCTTCGCATCTTTCGCCTGATCGCCCGTCAACGCCTTGAGAAACTCCTGCGTCCCGGACTTAGCAATGGTACCGATATGTTCGACGACTTCACTGCGCGACATGCCGATGCCATTGTCCGACACGGTGACCGTGCGGGCCTTTTTGTCGTACGCCACGCGGATCTTGAGGTCGGTGTCGCCTTCGTAGAGCGCGTCATCGGACAGTGCCTCGAAGCGCAACTTATCGGCCGCGTCCGAGGCATTTGAGATCAGCTCGCGCAGAAAGATTTCCTTGTTGCTGTAGAGCGAGTGGATAACGATATCAAGCAGTTGCTTGACTTCTGTCTGAAAGCCGAGGGTTTCTTTGTGTGCTTTAACGCTCATCGGGCTAACGGGCTCCTTAGTCAGTGGCTACTGTCCAACTGAGTATTACTAAGGCCTCCCGTGGCCGGATTCAAGGGGGCGGGTCGATCGGCGCAACGCTCGCGCGGCCACCCCGCAGGCCGCTTGCGCCGGGCGTCGAGCAAGCATGTGGCCTGATGGGCGAGATCGTGTGCTAGGGTGTCGTTATTTCTACTTTGACCCACTCGGCGGCGTGCTTGCGCGTTGGGTCTTTGTACTTGATCTCAACGGTACGGCCCTGCCGGAGATCGGCAAAGGCCCCGGTCTCGTTAGGCTGCTTGAGCTTGGAACGGTCCAACCAGATTCTGGTCTCGTTCGTGATTCTGACCGTGCGGCTGCCCGGCTGCGCTACCTTGA
>JAZFPY010000182.1:0-4517 GCA_036444875.1 Woeseiaceae bacterium
GGTTTTTATGCCATGGTTACCGCCATGCCGAACGTCATGGAGGTACACCGCTTGAGTGGCGACGTTGATTACCTGATTCGCGCCGTCATTCCCGACATGCAAAGTTATGACGAGATGTATAAGGAGATGATTGCCAAAGTCGACTTATTCGACGTCAGCTCCAGCTTTAGCATGGAAACCATCAAGTACACGACCGCACTGCCGCTCGATTATCTTAAATAAACTTTCTGTAAATAGACTCGCTTGTGCGTCTGTCAGGGCCTGCTAAGATTGCGGCACCTGCTTCGAAGCCACACGGTCACCCTCCATCAGCGACGTCGTTAACAACAATAAGCACTCTGTCGCCACCTGGCTTCTGGTCTGCTGCGCACTCGTCTTTGCCATGGTCGTCCTCGGCGGTGTCACACGACTGACCGGTTCGGGCCTGTCGATGGTCGACTGGCGCCCGGTAACCGGTGTGCTGCCGCCACTCGGCGACAACGAATGGCAGCAGGTGTTCGAGATGTATCAGCAGACGCCGGAATTCCAGAAAGAGAATTCATACATGGACGTGAGTGATTTCAAGGGGATCTTCTGGCTGGAATATTTGCATCGCTTGCTTGGCCGAACGATCGGTATCGTCTTTCTTGTGCCTTTTCTGTTCTTCGTATGGAAAGGCTACATACGGAAACGAGAATTCCCGAAATATGCGCTCATGTTTGTTTTGGGCGGCATGCAGGGCGTGCTCGGCTGGTACATGGTCAAGAGCGGGCTCATCGACAACCCGAATGTCAGCCAATACCGCCTGGCCGCACACCTGCTCGCCGCTTTCCTCATATATGCGTATATGTTTTGGGTGGCATTGACCCTGTTGCTGCCGTCGCGCGAGACGACAAGGAAGACGCAAAGACATCCATGGTATGGCAAGACACTGGCATTAACCGCGCTGATAACCGTGACCATAATGTCCGGCGCATTCGTAGCCGGGCTCAAGGCCGGCAAGATCTACAACACCTTTCCGAAAATGGGTGAGTACTGGGTACCGCCCGATTTCTTCGCCCTCGAACCCGCCTGGAGGAACTTCTTCGACAACATGGCGGCTGTTCAATTCGAACACCGCGTACTCGCCATCACGACCTTCCTTCTGATCATTGCCTACTGGACCAGCCTGAGAAAAGCGGACTTGCCGGACAGAATACGACGCGGTGTAAACGCCCTCGTCCATACGGCGGTACTGCAGGTCGCCCTTGGCATTGCTACGCTGCTGCTGGTGGTGCCCATTTTTCTCGCCGCAAGCCACCAGGCGGTCGCAATGCTCCTGTTCACCGTTGCGCTCTACCTTTGCCACGGCCTAAGGAATTAGTGGGTTTGGCAGCCAATTTCGTCGAACTTCGAGCAATATCAAGGGGTACCCGACCGCCATGGATGGCGGGAGTGCAGGTGTTGCAGGAGCATTCACCTGCCTGACGGATGAACGCGCATCGTGGATAATACCCATTTGATTTAACAGCGGATTCCGACAGCATATCCACACTATGAGCAGACCAGATCGCGGTCAATCGCATCCAGTCAGCAAAAGAAGTAATTGCTCTGATGGAACAGGCCAGATCGTTGAGTTTCCGTTCAATCTCGTTCGATCTGATCTACTGCCTGCCACATCAAACAGTTGACAGTTTTGATCGAACCCTCGAACAAGTCATCGACATGCGACCCGACAGACTTGCGGTTTATAACTACGCGCATCTGCCCGCCCGTTTCAAAGGTCAGCGCATGATTGCGGACGGGGATATTCCGCTGCCAGAAACCAAACTGAAGATCCTGCAACACACGATCAATAAGGTCTGCGATGCCGGATACATGTATATAGGTACGGATCATTTTGCGCTGCCTGAGGACGAGCTCGTTACAGCACAGAGAGACAACACCTTACAAAGGAACTTCCAGGGCTACTCGACTCACAGCGACTGCGACCTGATCGGTCTCGGTGTCAGCGCGATTGGCAAGATCGGCAATACCTTCGCCCAGAACACCACGAAGACCGCGGAGTACGAAGAGCTTATCGAAGCTGGCACACTGCCACTCAAACGTGGCTTTGCAGTCGATGCCGACGACCAACTGAGAGCAAGGGTCATTCAGGAACTGATGTGCCACGATCAGCTCGCCTTTACAGAATTCGGCAAACAAAACAACATCGACTTCGCAGAGTACTTTGCCCCGGAACTGACCCGACTCGGCCCGCTGGTCGACGATGGCCTGATAACGCTTGGGTCCGAAGGGATACATATCACACCCAGGGGCCGACTCCTGCTCCGTAGCATCGCCATGACCTTCGACCGATATCTCGCCGATGACTTCAATGACGGCAGATTTTCAAAAGCGATCTGATCCCGATTCGTTAACATCGACCCGAATGCCATAATAGGGCCTCGAAGCAGAGGAACGAGACATGCATATCGGCGTCGACGTTGGCGGGACCAAGATCGAACTGGCTGTTTTCGATCAGGATCTTGCCGAAGTAAGCTCCTGGCGAGAAGCGACACCAGTCGACGACTATGCCCTTTTCATCAAGACCATCGCCGACATGGTGGCCGAGGCGGAAAAGGAATCGGACACGGCGGGATCCGTAGGTATCAGCCTCCCCGGCATGATTGGCCGGGCAGGAATCAAGTCATTCCCCAATATTCCCTGCCTCAGCAACAAGCCAGTTGTCGCTGATTTCGAGGCTGCAATTGGTCGCCGCGTCGGCGTAGGCAACGACGCCAGAAATCTTGCGCTATCGGAAGCGAACGGCGGTGCCGCTGATGGAGCGGAACGCGTCTTCGGGATAATCCTGGGTACCGGCATAGGTGGCGGTCTTTGCATAAACGGCGAGGTTTACCTTGGAGCAAACAAGCTCGCCGGTGAGTGGGGGCACATGCTGCTCCCCGCCATTCTGCAACAGCGCTACGATCTGCCATTGCGGCAGTGCGGTTGTGGGGCGACCGGCTGCATTGAGCAGTATTTCTCCGGGCCCGGGCTCGCATGGCTGTATGAGCACTTCACCGGCCAAAAAAAAGACGTCCCTGCCCTGACTGATGACATGCGGAACGGCGACAAGGATGCAATGACCGTTTTTGATGCCTATATCGACGGCCTCGCGACCTGCATGTCGCAGCTCTTTATCTATTACGATCCCGATGTCATCGTTCTGGGTGGCGGCTTATCGAACATATCGGAGTTATATTCGCGTTTGCCCGACGCATTTCCCGAAGTGCCCTATGCCGGCAAAAAAATACCCCAACTATTGCCCGCGAAGTTCGGGGACTCGAGCGGCGTCAGAGGCGCAGCGATTCTCGGACAACGCCTCAACGCCTAAGCAGGGCCTAAGCAGGTCCGAGCAGCCTCGCTAGCCCGGCACGTTCTGTAACGCTTTGGCGAGCGCCTCAATCAGATCATCTGCATCCTCGAGTCCGACGGACAAACGGACCAGTCCGTCGATGATGCCAACACGTTTTCTTTCAGCTTCCCCGACATCCGCATGCGTCATTGTGACCGGATGCGTAATCAGCGATTCAACTGAGCCGAGATTCTCGGCAAGACTCCACAATTCGACTGAATCCATCAGCGTCTTGCCTGCCTTGAGACCGCCTTTGACTTCGAACCAGAGCATGGCACCGAAACCAGTCGCCTGCTTTTTGGCAAGCTCATGCTGTGCGAAAGATGGCAGGCCCGGGTAACAGACCTGCTTCACTTTCGGGTGCGCCTCGAGATACTCGGCGATTGCCATTGCGTTGGTGGACTGCTGGTCCATCCTGACCGATAGGGTCTTACAGCCCTGCATCGTGAGCCATGCAACCTGGGGAGACATGATCGATCCGGTACTGTTCTGGATGAAACGCATCTTTTCGTCGTGTTCGGCAGTCTTTGCGATCACGGCGCCGCCGACCGTCGCATTGTGACCGTCGAAGTATTTGGTCGTACTGTGAATCGACAAATCCGCACCAAGATCCAGCGCCTGTTGGTAATACGGTGTCAGGAACGTGTTGTCGACGGCGTGCACAACGCCGGCGGCCTGAGCAATCCCGGAAATCGCGGCAATATCGGACAACTTCATCGTCGGGTTGGCCGGTGTCTCGGTAAGGATGAGCGCCGTGTTGTCTTTGACACTTGCTTTGACCGATTCCGGATCCGCCGTGTTCGCAAAAGTAAATTCGATGCCGAAGCGATTCAGCACCTCTGTACACAGGCGGTACGTTCCGCCGTAAGCGACATCAGAGATGATTGCATGATCACCCGCATTCAGAAAAGCAAACATGATCCCTTGTATCGCCGACATGCCAGTCCCGAAACAGGTGCAATCGGCACCACCTTCCAGTTCCGCCAGCTTCAGTTCCAGTGCACGAACGGTCGGATTGGACGAACGGGAATACGAGTAACCTTTTTCAAGATACTTGTCGATAGACTCCTGAACATACGTCGTCGTCTGATAGATCGGCGTCAGGATCGCACCAGTCGCCGGATCCGGCGTCACACCGGCGTGAATCTGCTTGGTACTGAAA
>JAZFPY010000183.1:0-20701 GCA_036444875.1 Woeseiaceae bacterium
CGATGCAATTATCCGACTTCGATTACGCTCTCCCTGATGAGCTGATTGCGCAATACCCGGCCGGGGAGCGCCGCGCGAGCCGGCTCCTCGTTGTCGATGCAGACAAGCAAACTCTCGCCGACCGGCAGTTCGCGGAGCTGCCGGCTCTCCTCAATCCAGGTGACCTGCTTGTCTTCAACGATACACGTGTCATTCGTGCACGCCTGTACGGGACCAAGGAAACGGGTGGCCGCGTTGAAATCCTGATCGAAAGAGTCCTGTCTGGCACAACGGCACTCGCTCAATTACGCGCAAGCAAGTCGCTCAGGCCCAATACGAAGGTGCAATTGGCAGGCGGGGATGTGGTAACGGTTATCGGCCGCGACCGGGGCTTTTACATACTCGAGTTCGGGCTCCCGCTCATGCCGTATCTCGAGGAGTACGGTGAAGTCCCATTGCCGCCATATCTGCATCGCGAAGCCGGCCCGGCAGACACGGAGCGCTACCAGACCGTTTATGCAAGACACGACGGCGCCGTTGCGGCACCGACAGCAGGGCTGCATTTCGATAAGGACATGCTTCGAGAAACCAGAGACATGGATGTAAGGCACTCGTATGTCACGCTTCATATCGGTGCAGGGACATTTCAGCCTTTGCGAAGGGAGGACATCGAATCGAACCGGCTGCATGCCGAGCGACTGGTTGTAGACGAAATGACATGCCGTGCCGTGGAACAAACGCGCAAGGAGGGCGGCCGCGTCATCGCTGTTGGCACGACGTCGGTGCGTGCGCTCGAATCCGCTTCTGCGGATGGCGAGCTCAGGCCTTATGACGGAGAAACAGAACTCTTTATCGTGCCGGGCTATCGTTTCAGGAGCATCGACGCAATGATCACCAATTTTCATCTGCCGCAGTCATCATTGCTTATGCTCGTTGCCGCATTTGCGGGAACAAAGTGCATACTCGATGCTTACCGGCATGCTATTGGCCGGCGCTACCGGTTCTTCAGTTATGGAGATTCAATGTTCATTATTCCGGGCGAGGAAGCTGCTCGTGAAATTTGAGGTGTTGGCGAGATGCGGTGCTGCCCGCCGCGGGCATTTGGTTTTTCGGCGCGGCGAAGTCCGGACTCCCGCTTTTATGCCGGTCGGCACGTATGGAACCGTCAAAAGTGTCACGCCCGAAGAGGTCGCCGCAGGCGGTGCCGAGATCATACTCGGCAATACGTTTCATTTGATGCTACGCCCCGGGACCGAGGTCATACGCCAGCACGGCGGCCTGCACGAGTTCATGAACTGGCACGGACCGATCCTGACCGACTCCGGCGGCTTTCAGGTATTTTCCCTGGCGGCGACCAGAAAGCTAAGTGAAGAGGGCGTTTTGTTTCGATCGCCGGTGGACGGCGACCAGGTGTTTCTAACACCTGAAAAGTCCATGGAAGTGCAGCATGATCTGAATGCCGACGTCACGATGATCCTTGACGAGTGCACACCGTATCCCGTGCCCGAAAAGGCGGCTCGCGAGTCAATGGTGCTGTCTATTGCTTGGGCGCGTCGAAGCCGCCGTCGCTTCGATGAATTACGAGAGGCCAATCCAGAACGCGGCGAAGCCCTGTTCGGCATTGTGCAGGGAGGCGTTTATAACACATTGCGTGCGGCGTCACTGGAGGGGCTGACAGAAATCGGTTTTGACGGCTATGCGATCGGAGGGCTGGCGGTCGGTGAGTCCGAAGACGAGAGAGTCGATGTTCTCGACAAGCTGATGCCGCACATGCCGCCCGACAGCCCACGATACCTGATGGGCGTCGGCACGCCGGTGGATATCGCGGATGCCGTCATGCGCGGTGTCGACATGTTCGATTGCGTCATGCCGACAAGACATGCTCGTAATGGTCACCTGTTTACTTCGCAAGGTGTCGTAAAAATCCGTAACTCACGGTACAGGGACGACACGGGACCCCTTGACCCGAACTGCGACTGTTACACATGTGCGAACTACAGTCTCGCTTACCTGCGCCATCTCGAGAAGTGTGGAGAAATGCTTGGACCGAGACTTGGCACGATTCATAATCTGACCTATTACGAAAATCTGATGGCAGGTCTGCGGGGGGCCATCGAAGATGGTAGCCTCGATGAGACTATTGCCGGCATCAAGTCAGCCTATACGGATGACTCGCCCTGATAAGCGCTTGAATACGGTTACTGAGTCTCCACGTCTGTGGCTGGTGAAATAACAGCGCTATGTCATAATAGCGCGCTGAAATTTTTGGGATCAGGCCTCATTTCCGAGGTTTGAACCACAATGGACAGTCCAAACAATGCAGACAATCATGGATTTTTTCATAACTACCGCCAATGCTCAGGGCGCAGAGCAGGGCAACCCTTTTGGTTTCTTCCTGCCGTTGCTGGTTATCTTCGGTGCCTTTTATTTCCTGCTGATTCGTCCCCAGCACAAGAAGCAAAAAGCACATACGGAGCTGGTTTCGGCGCTGTCGACCGGTGATGAAGTGCTGACAGCAGGGGGGATTCTCGGCAAGGTAACGGCGGTGAGCGAGCATTACGCGACGCTGGAAATCGCCGATAACGTAGAAATCAAGATTCAGAAGTCGACCGTGTCCGCAGTGGTGCCGAAAGGCACATTTGACCAGGCCTGACAGAACGGCTTCCCAAAAGGCTCCCTCGATGAATCGTTATCCGGCCTGGCTAAACTGGCTCGTGCTCGTCATCCTGATGCTTGGTGCGGTACTTGCGATGCCGAATATTTACGGCAGCGTGCCCGCAGTTCAGATTGCGAGCGCCGATGGTGAGCCGTATGCGGAAGCCAAAGTCGCACAAATAGTCCGTGTCCTTGAGGCAGGACAGTCGACACCGGAAGCGGCCTACATTCAGGACGGCCGGGTAGTGCTGCGATTCGCTTCCGTCGAGGAGCAACTGAGTGCCGGCGATCGGCTGCGCGAACGATTCGGCTCAAGCTCAAACGTTGCCCTGACGCTGGCGCCAAAGTTGCCGGTCTGGGTTCGAAATCTCGGCCTGAGCCCGATGAGCCTGGGCCTCGATCTGCGTGGTGGCGTTTACGTCCTGCTTGAAGTCGATATGAATGCGGCGATCCAGAACCGCTTGAACCTCTACGAGCAGGATTTTGCCGAACGTCTTGCGGAGGAGAACATACGCCGGCAAGTCAGGGTCGAGGACCAGACAATTACCGTTCGAGTTGCTCGAGTGGAAGACTTTGATGAGGCGCGAGACATAGTCCGGAACGCCGACAGGGACCTGCTGATCATCGATGGCGAAGACGGCAAATCGTTCCGGGTGCGCATGAGCGAGCAACAGATCAAAGCCCGGCACGACTTTGCGATCGAGCAGAACATGACGACGCTCAGGAATCGCGTCAACCAGCTCGGCGTCGCCGAACCGCTGGTGCAACGACAAGGTACTGATCGTATCGTCGTGCAATTGCCCGGTGTGCAGGATCCGAATCGACTAAACGAAATCCTGACCGCGACGGCGACCCTCGAATTCCACCTGGTCGATGAGGCCCGTGACAGTCCGGGGTCCCGCCGTTACCCGGGTCGCGGCGACGAGCGGTCTCAGGTCCTGAAGCGGCACATTGTCGCCTCTGGAGACCAGATCATCGACGCCGAATCCGGCTTCAGCGAAGGTCAGCCGGCCGTATTCATCAAACTGGATTCAGCCGGTGGCGAGAGCATGCTCAAAACCACAATCGAAAATCTCAACAAGCCGATGTCCGCCGTTTTTATCGAGACGCGCCGCGAAACCGTAATTGTAAACGGCGTCCCGGAAACGCGTGACATTCGAACAGAAGAGATCATCAACACGGCGACGATTCGCGGCACGTTCAAGAACAATTTTCAGATTACCGGACTCACGCCGATCGAAGCGCGCGATCTGGCACTATTATTGCGCGCCGGTGCCCTCGCAGCACCGGTGTATAAAGTGGAAGAAAGAACGATTGGGCCGAGCCTGGGACAGGACAACATCGATCGCGGCTTCAATGCCGTAAGAATCGGCTTCCTGGCTGTGGTTGTCTTCATGGCATTTTATTACCGCTGGTTCGGCATGATTGCCAATCTGGCCTTGTTTTCCAACCTCATGTTTATCGTAGCGCTGTTGTCGTTATTGCAGGCGTCACTCACCTTGCCCGGAATCGCCGGCATCGTCCTGACGGTCGGCATGGCAGTCGATGCAAACGTACTCATATTCGAAAGAATCCGGGAAGAGTTGGCGGCTGGAAACCCGCCACAGGCAAGCATTCATGCCGGTTACGAGAAAGCGCTCTCGTCGATCGCCGATGCCAACATCACAACGCTGATCGCAGCTATCGTGCTATTGATCTTCGGCACAGGTCCGATCAGGGGGTTTGCTATAACGCTTTCGCTCGGCATCGTGACCTCGATGTTCACGGCTATTGTCGGTACGCGTGCCGTCGTCAACCTCGTTTTTGGCGGTCGCCGGCTTTCCAGTGTGCCGGTTTAGGGGTGTATCGATGCGCTTGATCAAAGATAAGACTTCCATCGATTTCCTGGGCCTCGGCCGACGGCGGATCGCCATCGCGATCTCGATATTGGCAGTCGTTGTCTCGATCGCAACAATTGCGACAAAAGGTCTGGAATTCGGTATCGACTTTACGGGCGGCGTGTTGCTCGAAGTCGGCTATCCGCAGGAGGCCGACCTCGAGCGGATCAGGCAGCTTCTCGGCGATGCGGGCTTTGACGATGTGCAGGTGCAGCGGTTCGGTACTGCAACTGAGGTGTTGATAAGACTGCCGCCGCAGCCGGACGCTGATTCGGACGCGTTACGTAAGTCTTTGAGCGACACGCTCTCGGCAGATGAACCGGACGTCGAACTCAGACGTGTCGAGTTTGTAGGACCTCAGGTCGGCCAGGAACTCAGGGAGCAGGGCGGCCTCGCAACCATTTTTGTTTTGCTGCTGATTTTTGCTTACGTCATGATCCGCTTTCAGTGGAAATTTGCCGCAGGCGCTGTCGCGGCGCTGGCGCATGACGTCATTGTCACGGTCGGCTTCTTCTCGATATTCGGATTGCAGTTCGACCTGACCGTTCTGGCCGCAATACTCGCGGTAATCGGTTACTCGCTTAACGATACCGTCGTCACATTCGACAGAATCCGCGAGAACTTCATAAAGCTTCGCGGTACTCCGTCCGAAGAAGCGATGAATATCTCGATCAACGAGATGCTTGCCCGAACGATAATCACCGGCGTCACGACACTGGTTGTTTTGATTGCTTTGTTGACGCTCGGCGGCGAGTCCGTCGCCCCCTTCTCGATCGCTTTGATCGTCGGCGTCATCGTCGGCACCTACTCTTCAATTTATACGGCGAGCGCCACGGCGCTTTATCTGGACGTCAATGCACAGGATCTTCTTCCCCCCACCGAAGAGCCAAACCTGGTCGACGACCTGCCGTAACTAAAGGTGCCCGGCACCTTGTTGCGCGTATCTCTTGGCGCGATCGCGGATCGCCCGTCAGGACGGGCTCCTACGGGCGTGCTGCGACGTTGGTTAGCAAATTGTTGGAGCCCGTCCTGACGGGCGAATTTCCTATGTCTTGCTGAATATTTCCTTGATTTCCGGGGCCAAGAGTTTCGCCAGCGCGCTGTATATTTTTGGTGAGCCTGTTAGAACGTGGCCCGTGTCGAGGAAATCCTCGCTGCCGTCCATGCCGCTGATAATGCCACCGGCTTCGCGAATGATGAGCGCGCCGGCAGCCAGGTCCCATTTCTGCAGTCCGGTTTCCCAGAAGCCCTCGAGCCGGCCAGCTGCGACGTAACACAGGTCGAGTGCCGCAGCACCGGCCCTGCGCACGCCGCTTGTGTGCATGAGCACGGTTTGCAGCATTTTCATGTAGGGTTGCAACGGGATATTTGAGTCTCGATACGGAAAGCCAGTGCCGATTAATGCGCGCTCGAGTGAATTCTGCTTGCTGACACGAATACGGCGGCCGTCCAGTTGCGCTCCCCGTCCGCGCGATGCCGTGAAGAGTTCCTGGCGAAGCGGGTCATACACCGCGGCGTGCTCGAGCCGGTTCTTGTGCATCAAGCCGACCGAAACGCAAAAAACGGGAAAACCATGCAGGAAATTGGTGGTGCCATCAAGTGGGTCGATCACCCAAACGTAGTCGGAATCACCTTGTTGCCCGCTCTCCTCGGCGAGGATCGCATGGTCGGGATAATGCTTGAGGATTGTGCGGATGACGGCGTATTCGGCCTTTCGGTCCGCTTCACTGACGAAGTCGTTGCGGCCTTTCTGCTCGACTTTAATTTTGTCCAGTTTTGGCAGCATGCGAATGAGCGTGTCGCCGCCACTGTGAGCTGCCATAACAGCAACATTTAGCAATGCGTGCATTGGTCGATTCCGTCATTTTTGAAAAGAGCGATTTCCCGCAAGGGGGCGGTAGAATACCAGACCTTGGCATTGGACATAGTTTCGAAAAGACAATGACGATTCGAATCATCCTCATTGGCACCAGCCACCCGGGAAACATCGGCGCGGCCGCGCGGGCAATGAAAAACATGGGCCTGTTCGACCTGGTGTTGGTCAATCCACGGCATTTTCCGCACGATGAGGCGACAGCTCGCGCCTCAGGCGCTGAAGATGTGCTGGACACCACGCGGGTAGTTAGCAGTCTCGATGAAGCGCTCAGTGACTGCGTCTATGTTGCCGGTGCGAGCGCGAGGTCGCGAACCATTGGATGGCCGAGCATGGCGCCGCGGGAGTGTGCGCAGAAGTTATTGCAAGAAAGCCACAATGGTACGGCAGCTGTCGTATTCGGTTCCGAGAAGTCGGGTCTGACGAATGAAGACATCGACCGTTGCCATACGCTGCTGACAATTCCGACCCACACCGGCTTCAGCTCACTGAACGTGGCCATGGCGGTTCAGGTCGTTTCCTACGAATTGCGTGTTGCAGAGATCGGTGTGTCGGAGGAGGGCTACGTATCCGAGGCGCCACCGGCTACGGGTGAGGAGCTCGAACATTTTTATGCGCATCTCGAGGAAGTGTTGACGGATGGCGGATTTCTGGATCCGGATAACCCGCGGCATCTGATGCGGCGCCTGCGACGATTGCTTGTCCGGGTACAACCCGACCAGAACGAGATCAATATCCTGCGGGGCGTGCTTGCGACACTCGATCCGAAAGTACGTAACGGAGAGTTCAAATAATGCTGAGCAACAACGCTGAACCCGTTTATCTCGATTACGCTGCGACAACGCCGGTCGATCCGCAAGTTGCCGAGGCGATGTCGGGATATCTGACAGTCGACGGCACATTTGCCAATCCATCATCAATTCATGTGGCAGGCAGGCAATCGGCGGAGGCTGTCGAGACCGCGCGTGAACAACTTGCAGGTCTCCTCAACGTCAGCCCACATGAACTGATCTGGACGTCGGGTGCGACCGAATCGGTCAATCTCGGCATCATCGGCGCAGCACGATTCCGGTCCGATCGGGGAAAACACCTGATCACGATGCCGACGGAGCACAAGGCCGTCACCGATACATTCCAGGCACTGGAGCGTGAAGGATTTGCAGTGACTTATCTGATGCCAGACCGGGACGGTTTACTTGCACTTGATGAGCTTGAAGCTGCGATACGGGATGACACGCAGCTCGTGTCAGTCATGCACGTGAATAACGAGACTGGAGTCATACAGGATATTCGGCGTATTGGTGAGTGCTGTCGTCAAAGAGACATCCTTTTGCATGTCGATGCAGCGCAGTCCGTTGGCAAACTGCCCACAGACCTGGCGGTGCTGCCGGTGGACCTGTTGTCATTGACGGCACACAAATTCTATGGGCCGAAGGGCATCGGAGCGCTCTATATGGCCGATCGTCCCGGTTGTCATGTGCTGCCGCTGTTCCATGGAGGCGGACAGGAACGCGGGCTCAGGCCGGGCACCCTGCCGGTACACCAGATCGTCGGACTGGGTGCGGCGGCCTCGCTCGCCCAATCGAGGCAGGTCGAGGACCTCGTTCATTTGCGGGGACTCGAGGCCCGGTTGTGGTCAGGGATTGGAAATATCCCCGGAATACTGCGGAATGGCAGTGAGACGGAGTCGTTTCCGGGCATCCTCAGTGTGAGCATCGAGGGGATCGAAGGCGAGTGTTTGATGCTGGCGCTCGAGCCGCTCTGTGTTGCCAGTGGATCTGCCTGCAATTCCAGAAACAGCGAGTCGTCAGCGGTGCTGCGGGCGCTGGGCCGTGATGATGCCCTGGCCCAGAGCGCAATTCGCTTCAGCTTTGGCCGGGATACGACCAACGATGAAATCGACCTGGCTATTGGCTGTTATGCGGACGCCATCATTCATCTGCGGGCGATTTCGCCGCAGCACGCGCGAACAGCATGACCAGCGCGGCATTGACGAATCCGTACAGCGAGCTTGTCAAACGCTATTTTGCGAACCCTGTGCATGCGGGGCAGTTGCCCGATGAGTACAATAAGGCCGTCGTCGGTGAGGCGGCCGAATCCGAAACGGGTGCACGAGTTATCCTTTATGCTGTCGTAGACCGGGATACCGTCCGTATTCTGCGATATCAGGTCTTCGGGTGCCCGCATCTGATCGCTGCGGCCGAGGCATTTTGCGATGAGGCTGAGGGCCAGCCGGTTGCGACATTGCTGGAACTGGACGTGCCGGGCCTGATGGACAAGCTGACGATTCCGGTGGAGAAGACCGGGAGGGTGCTCATACTTGAAGATGCTGCAAAAGCGCTCCATATAAAGCTGACTGGAACGATACATACTCAGGATTGAATGGATACATGGCTGTTTCCCTGACCCAACCTGCTGCTGACCGCGTCAAAACCCACCTCGAAGCCCGGGGTAAGGGTGTCGGTCTGCGGGTAGGCATAAAAAAGACCGGGTGCTCCGGATACGCCTACGTCGTCAACTACGCGGACGATATTGCCGATTCCGATGTCGTATTCGAAGATCATGGCGTCAAGATCGTTGTCGACAAGGAAAGCCTCGAACTCATCGACGGTACGGAAGTCGATTTCGTAAAGCAGGGCCTGAACGAGGCATTTCGTTTCCGGAACCCTAATGTGACGGGTGAATGTGGTTGCGGGGAGAGCTTCAGCGTCTGACCGTCCCGCCCCGGCGTCTCTGGCCGGAATCTCGAGTCTGATTGCAGCGACCAAGGCAAAACTTGCTTCGTTGCCTGGGGCCAATTATCCGAGTAAAATTGAGGGTTTACGCGTGGTCGGCACGTCTCCGGGTCCGGTTTTCAAAGCATAATAAATAAAGGAATCATGTATGTCCGTCGAGCAGACGCTCTCAATAATCAAACCCGATGGTGTTCAAAAAAATCTGATTGGCAAGATTTACGGCCGTTTTGAAAAAGCCGGCCTGCAAATCGTCGCCGCCAGAATGGTCCAATTGTCAAAGGAACGGGCAGAGGATTTTTATGCTGTTCACAAGGAACGACCGTTCTATAACGACCTTGTCAGGTACATGACGTCCGGGCCGGTAATGGTCCAGGCGCTTGAGGGTGAGAATGCGATAAACAGGAATCGGGAAATCATGGGGGCGACCAATCCGGCAGAGGCTGAAAAGGGAACCATTCGCGCGGAATTTGCCGAAAGTATTGAAGAGAATATCGTGCATGGCTCTGACGGAGCCGAGACAGCGGCACAGGAAATTGCGTTTTTCTTCGGCGACGACGGGATTTGTCCACGCAGCAAATAGTTCTTGCAATAGTTATTGAATCGTATCGATGGATGCCACAGCTGAAAAACTAAACCTGCTCGGTTTGCCGCAACGCGCGCTCGAGTCCTTTTTCGCAGAAAAGGGGGAAAGACCATTTCGTGCCCGTCAGCTTCTCCCGTGGATACACCAGCGGCGCATTACAGATTTCGAACTGATGACGGATTTGTCGAAGAGCCTTCGCGAGCACCTGGAGCTGGTTGCGAAGATCGAAGTACCGATAACGATTTCAGAAAAAAAATCCGTCGACGGCACGATCAAGTGGCTGTTCGAATCGGGTTCAGGCCAGGCGGTGGAAACAGTATTCATTCCGGAGTCCGGCCGCGGCACGCTGTGTATTTCCTCGCAAGTTGGTTGCGCGCTTGACTGTGCGTTTTGCGCAACCGGAGCACAGGGATTTAACCGCAACCTGATATCTGCTGAGATCATCGGCCAGGTCTGGCATGCGAACAAGGTGTTGCCGCCGAGGGCGAATGGTAAACCTGCAATCACCAACGTCGTTTTCATGGGCATGGGTGAGCCGCTTGCAAATTATCGCAGCGTGCTTCCCGTGCTCGATTTGTTGTTGACTGACTTTGCCTACGGCTTGTCCCGCCGCAAAGTGACGATCAGCACGTCCGGCCTTGTGCCGGGTATTGAGCGGCTCGGAGACGAATGCAATGTGTCCCTCGCGGTATCCTTACATGCCCCGAATGACGAGCTACGGGACCGACTTGTGCCGATCAACAAAGTCCACCCCATCGAAGAGTTGCTCGACGCCTGCTGGCGCTATGCGGCCAAGCACTCAAATCGGTTTATAACCTTTGAGTACGTCATGCTTGAAGGCGTCAATGATTCGCCGGCTCTCGCGGACGAGCTATACGACCTCTTGAAAGACCGGCCGGCGAAGGTGAACTTGATTCCATTCAATTCGTTTGCGGGCAACGAGTTTGCCCGCTCCGACAGGGCCCACATCGCCCGGTTTCAGGATCGCCTCAGACAAAAGGGGCTGGTGACGACGACCCGCAAGACACGGGGAGAAGATATTGATGCAGCCTGCGGCCAGCTAGCTGGTAAGGTTAGTGATCGGGTACGAGTCAGGCTGAGCGAAAAGACGACTAGGACAGCAATGGCGTGAAGACGATTAGCGGAATTCTTATAGGCAGTGCCGCCTTCTTGCTGACGGCGGGCTGCATGTCATCGACGACGAATACACGGCAGACGTTTGAGCCCGGTGAGGATGCTGCAGAACAGTATTATGAACTCGGCGCCAGATACTACCGAAACGGTAGTTATAATCTGGCGAAAGATCGTCTGAAGCTCGCGCTCGAGATCGATCCAAAGTTGGCGAAAGCTCACATGGCGCTCGCGTTGACTTACGAGCAGTTGGACAACTTTCGGTTTGCTACAAAGCATTACAACGAAGCCGTACGTTTTGCCCCGAATAATTATGACACTCGAAATGCCTACGCTGTTTTCTTGTGCCGGCAGCAGCGTTTTGACGAGGCGATGAAGCAATTCGATCGAGCCTTGGAGATAAAGGGGAATGAATTCCCCGAACTCTTGATGACGAATGCCGGCGCTTGCATGACCCAGAAACCGGACTACGGAAGGGCAGAAAAATATTTCCGCGACGCGTTACAGGAAAAGCCGTCCCACGGTGAGGCGCTTATGCAACTTGCGGCCCTGAAACACAAGACCGGTGATAACTTGCACGCGCGTGCATTCCTGCAGCGATACCATGAACGTAACAAAACGTCCGCGTCGACGTTGTATCTGGGTGTACAAGTCGAACAAGCCCTCGGCGACGATCGCGCCAGTTCGGATTACGCGAATCAGTTACTGCGCGATTTCCCGAATTCGCTCGAAGCGAGACGGGTACTGGAAACGCGATAGCATGACCCCGGCAGAAGGTTCCAATCAGATGCATGACTCGGCCCGGGATGGCGCTGCCAGCCCGGTCGGCGGCGAGCGGCTGGCGCAGACCAGGCGCACGCGCGGCATTTCCGTTTTTGAAATAGCAAAAGAACTGCATATTGACGAGCCGATGGTGCGCGCCCTCGAGGAGAATCGCTTCGACGAGCTCGGGGCGCCGGTGTTCGCCAAAGGTCATATGCGCAAATATGCTGAACTCGTTGGCGTCCCGGTCGACGAGATACTTGCGGATTACAGTCAGTTGAATCGCTCTGCCGGCGCACCGCCGGTTGTAGGACCACGACGGAAAGAACCCCGTGAGATATGGATAGGGCCCTGGGTGTCCGGAGTTGTCGTCATTCTTGTGGGTGCCCTCGCGGCCTGGTGGTGGTTCGGCCTGGAGCAGACGGTGGAGCGCGTCACCTTGCAGCCGGCAACCCTGGCTCCATTCGAGGCTGATCGTGAAATCGATCCATCTGAACGCGAAAACGGTCCGTCCGAGCCGCAGGAAGATGCAGCCCCTGATGTGGATGACAGTGCGCCGCCTCCCGATGATGAAGCGACGGCCGATCTCGCGGAAGAACCGCTGGTCTTTGCGGGGGAACCGGCGCCCGAAGCTCAGTTCGGCCTGGTTGCGGCAGAGCAGATAGCATCCGACAGTAATGTCGCGGTTGGCAGCAGCGTCGAGCTCGTACTTTCTTTCACCGGGGATTGCTGGACGGAAGTTACCGATGCGACGGGGCGCCGCCTGTATTTCGACCTTGGCGTCGAAGGCCGGTCCGTGACGCTGAACGGTGCCGAGCCGCTTCGCGTGCTGCTCGGCAAAAGCTCGAATGTCAGCGTCCGAGTAGACGGATTCGATTACAGTATCCCGGCCGCGAACCGCCGCGGCAATATGGCCAGACTGACCATCTTCGGCCTGTAGTCGTTCCGTTTGTCGCGGTCCATTGGGATGATTTGTTGTGAAACCTAAAGCCATTCGCGGAATGAATGATTTGCTTCCGGGGGCGTCCGGCACCTGGCGTTTTGTGGAGTCGACCGTTCGTGACGTAATCGAGTCGTATGGCTATCAGGAAATTCGCGTGCCCATCCTCGAGCAGACTGAATTGTTTCGCCGCTCTATCGGCGAGGTTACGGATATTGTCGAGAAGGAAATGTACACCTTCCTAGACCGCAACGAAGAGAGCGTGACGATGCGCCCTGAGGCGACCGCCGGGATGGTGCGTGCCGGTATCAGTCACGGGCTTTTCCACAATCAACGGCAGAAACTCTGGACGGCCGGTCCGATGTTCCGCTACGAGAAACCGCAAAGGGGGCGCTACCGCCAATTTCATCAGATCGATGTCGAGGCGATGGGCTACGCCGGACCGGATGTGGACGCGGAACTGATCATCATGTCCGCCAGGATGTGGCAGGAACTGGGTTTGTCCCGCCTGATGCTCGAGCTGAATTCGCTGGGATCCCCGGAAACCCGCCGAAAATATCGTGAATCGCTCGTCAATTACTTTTCAGCCGTGAAATCGAAGCTGGATGAAGTTAGTATTCGCCGCCTCGAGCAGAACCCGCTGCGTATCCTGGACAGCAAGAATCCTGACATGCAGGAGCTTATCGCGGATGCGCCGGTCATGCTCGACTACCTCGACGATGAATCGGCGCAGCATTTTGCGGCGCTGCAAGCGCTTCTGGATGCCGCAGGCATCTCCTACAGCGTCAATCCGAGACTCGTCAGAGGGCTGGACTATTACAATCGGACGGTATTCGAGTGGGCTACCGACGCCCTGGGGTCTCAGGGTGCGATCTGCGCAGGCGGCCGTTACGATGGCCTGGTCGAAAAACTCGGCGGCAGATCGACTCCGGCTATCGGCTGGGCGATGGGTGTGGAGCGACTTGTCGGCCTGTTCGAGGAATGCGGCGGTAAGGCGCCGGATGCGGGCCCGGATGTGTATATCGTGGCGGTTGGCGACGCTGCACTCGGCCGAGGCTTCGAAATTGCCGAAAATCTTCGAGAGGCGATTGCCGGCATACGCATAGAATTGAACCTGGGTGGCGGTAGTTTCAAGTCACAACTGAAGCGTGCCGACAAAAGCGGCGCAGAATTTGCTTTGGTACTCGGCGACGACGAGGTCGCGGAGAACCGGGCCGGGCTGAAGCCCCTGCGGACTGATCAGGATCAGGCAAGCGTTGCGCTTGAGCATCTGGCCGTCGAGCTAGCTGGCCGGCTGCAACGGAATGAAGACTCGGGACTTCATCACCGGAGTGCAGACCGGGATCCTGTTTCAACAGCAAAGAAATAGATTGGATATACAAGGGCGTAATTTGTGGACGAACTACTATCGGAAAAAGAAACAATTGAGGCGATGCGAGACTGGTGGCGGGAGAACGGCCGCTTCGTGATTGGCGGCATTGTGCTCGGTGTCGGCATACTGGTTGGCTGGAATCAATGGAAGGAATATCGGCTGACGGCACGGCTGGAGGCGTCAGCTCGCTACGAGACGCTGGCAAATCAAGTCAGTGGCGGCATGGTCGATGCAGCCGAGGCCAACGCAAAGGAGTTGTACGAAAACTACGCGTCGACGAGCTATGCGGCACTGACGAGGCTTGCAATGGCCAGACTCTATATGGACAGGGGCCGTGATCAGGATGCAGCGGATACGCTCGAAGCACTGCTGGCGATACGCGGGGGTACCGAAACGCAGATGGTCGGCCGGCTTCGGCTGGCCAAGATATACCTCTACCAGGAGAAGCCGCAGGAGGTCGTCGATTTGCTCTCGGGCTTTGAAGACACTGCTTTTGCGGCAAGATACGACGAGCTTCTTGGTGACGCGCACGCCGCCCTGGGACAAATCCCGGACGCTGCCGCCGCCTACGCACGTGCAATGGCTGACGACCCCAGGGCACCAACGGTCAATCGATCCCTGATTCAGATGAAAATTGTCGATCTGCCGGACGATGAACCTGCCCTGGAAGAGGCAGCGTCCGAGGAGCCCGCGGCCGATGAATCTGTCGAACCTGCGATCGACACATCTGTCGAACCTGCGGCCGACACATCTGTCGAACCTGCGGTTGAGTCCGGGGACAGTCAATGAGATTCCTGAGCCGCCTTTTACTGTTTGGCACAGCCTCGGGCGTAATGGGCCTGATTGCAGGCTGCGGCCTGTTCGGCGGCGACGACGACGTATTGCCGCCGAAAGAGCTGATCAAATTCGAAGCGACGTTGCCGATCAAGAAAATCTGGTCGGCCAAGCTTGGTAAAGGGTCTGAGTTCCTAAGAGTCGGACTATCACCGGCAGGAGATGGCGATCGAATTTACGCTGCAAGTCATAACGGCGTTGTAACTGCTTTCGATCCCGAGACTGGCAAGAAAATCTGGCGGGTCGAAGTCGACGTGTTGTTATCGGCCGGTCCCGGTGCCGGAGAAAATTATGTGGTTGTTGCCGGCAGCGACGGCGACCTCATTTGTCTTGCTGCCAACGATGGCCACGAACTCTGGCGGATTAACATCAATGGTGAATCACTTTCCCGACCGCTGATAAGAAACGGCTCCGTCGTCGTGCAAACGATCGATGGAAAGCTGCAGGTTTATTCTGTGTTGGACGGCAAAGAACAATGGTCGATCGAGCAAAGTCTGCCGCGTCTTACGTTGCGCGGTACCTCATCACCGGTCATTGTCGGCACAACGGTTGTCGCGGGATTTGACAACGGGCGTCTCGTGGGCACTAACCTCAGCTCGGGTGTGACGCAGTGGGAGGCAATGTTATCGCCGCCGTCGGGTCGGTCAGATCTCGAGCGCCTGGTCGATGTAGACGGTTCGATGGCGGTAATTGGCCAGGATATCTACGCTGCAGGATATCAAGGGAGGCTTGCAGCTGTTGCGTCGGAGTCCGGACAAATTATTTGGGCGAGGGACATCTCGACCCATGTTGGCGTAGGCGTTGATTTCGCTAATGTCTATTCGATTGATGAATCCGGAGAACTTATTGCGCTGTTGCGGCGCAACGGCACTGACGTCTGGCGTCAGGATGCGCTATTGCGGCGGGAGCCGACGTCGCCCGTCGCATTCGACAACGCCGTTGCAATCGGTGACCTGGAGGGCTACGTCCACCTGTTCAGCAATATCGATGGTCGCCCGGTTGCGAGAATCCGCGTTGGCAAAGGACTGTTGTCGGGAGCACCGGTTGTGATTGGTGACCGGCTTTACGTGCAAAGCGAGTCCGGTAAGCTCGAAGCCTATGCGGTCCGGCGGCCCGAGAGAAAACGTGACGCGCCAGACATAGCGGCCGAGGAAACCTAGTTGGACCACCAGGCCACGATGGCTTCGGTTAAATCAAATGCTGCCTGTCATTGCACTCATCGGTCGGCCGAATGTCGGCAAATCGACGTTATTCAACCGCCTGACCCGGTCGCGTGACGCGCTGGTTGCCGATTATCCGGGACTGACGCGAGACCGTCAGTATGGCTTTGGCAAGCTCGGCCCGGTTCCTTACCTCGTCATAGACACGGGCGGCGTTGCCGGCGGCGAGGTCGGCATCAAGGAGTTGATGGTCGAGCAAACTGAACGCGCGCTGCGGGAAGCGGACGTGGCGATAGTCATGGTCGATGGGCGCTCGGGCCTTACCGCGGCCGATGAACATGTCGCCGAACTGGCACGTCGTCACGCCAAATCGAGCTGGCTCGCTGTCAACAAAGCGGAGGGCCTCGATTCGGCAATCGCTTGCAGCGAGTTTCACGGGCTCGGCGTCGGGGAACCAGTGGCGATTTCTGCTACGCACGGCGATCGCGTTGGCGCACTCATGGATGAAGTGCTTGCGCCGTTCGCCTCTAATCAGCCGGGAGACTCCGAAGCGGAAGAATCCGAGACGGACGCGGGAATCGCGCTTCGCATTGCGGTAATCGGGCGTCCCAATGTCGGCAAATCGACGCTGATCAACCGGCTTGTCGGCGAGGAGCGGCTCGTTGTCTTCGGGGAGCCCGGTACGACCCGCGACAGCGTTGCTGTGCCATTCGAGCGAGACGACAAACACTACGTGCTCATTGATACCGCCGGCGTCAGGCGCAAGGCAAAAGTCCACGAGACAGTAGAGAAATTCAGTGTAATCAAAGCGTTGCAGGCGATGGAGCGGGCCCAGGTCGTCATCGCAGTGCTCGATGCCCAGGAAGGCGTTACCGAGCAGGATGTCAGCCTGATGGGGCTGGTCGTGGAGCGAGGCAGGGCGCTCGTCGTCGTTGCCAACAAATGGGACGGTCTGTCGCGAGACCAGAGGCGTCACGTCAGGGACGAGCTGGATCGGCGACTGCCGTTCCTGGGATTTGCGGAGCGCATGACCATTTCAGCCCTGCACGGTACCGCTGTCGGAGATTTGCTGCCGGCTGCAGAACGCGCCTATAAGGCCGCAACGCGAGACATGTCTACTACGGACCTCAACAAAGCCCTGGAAAAGGCGGTAATCGCCCATCCACCGCCACTGGTTAGAGGCCGTCGTATTCGCCTCCGCTATGCGCATCAGGGTGGCCGCAACCCGCCGGTCATCGTGATTCACGGCAATCAGACCGAGCGCTTGCCTGAAGCATACCGGCGTTACCTGATCAACAGATTTCGCAAGGTATTTCGATTGAAAGGAACGCCTGTACGGTTGTCGTTCAAGACCAGTGAAAACCCGTACAAGGGACGGCGCAACAAGCTGACGCCACGACAGGAGCGCAAGCGCAAACGTTTAATGAAGCACGTTAAACGCTGATATATCGCGGCTAAAGTTGCTCCTACACAAGGGCTTTCGTAAGAACGACTTTAGCCGCGGTGCGCGAGCTGATATAAACCGTTCCATGACCAGCGCAAAAAAAATACTGAAGCTGGATGGGCGATTCAACATGCGTCGTGGTGGTGAATTGGAATCACCGATCATCGCGTACGAGACATGGGGCGAACTCGAGGGGAGCGGCGAGAACGCTATTTTGCTGTTCACCGGCCTCTCTCCGTCAGCCCACGCAACGTCGAGCCCTGAAGACCCGTCACCCGGTTGGTGGGAAGAAATGGTTGGGCCTGGTAAGCCAATCGACACCAACCGCTATTTTGTGATCTGTGCGAATTCCCTAGGTAGCTGCTTCGGCTCCACGGGTCCGGCATCGACAGATCCGGAGACAAGCGAGCGTTATCGGCTGAACTTTCCCGTATTGACGCTTGAAGATGTAGCGCATAGCGCCCATGAACTACTCCGTCACCTGAAGGTTGATCGTCTTCACGCGGTCGCTGGTTCGTCCATGGGTGGTATGACCGCACTTGCCTTTTGCCTTCTTTACCCTGGGGTCAGTGAATCACTTGTCGCCATCTCATCATCAATGAGTGCGTTGCCTTTCGCGATTGCATTGCGTTCGCTGCAACGCGAAATCGTACGCAAGGACCCAGATTGGAATGAAGGCGATTACGAGCCGGGGTCCGGTCCGGTCAGCGGTATGCGGCTTGCGAGAAAACTGGGCATGATGACCTATCGTTCAGCCCAGGAATGGGAAGGACGATTCGGCCGTGAGCAAGTGCCCGCTGAGTCGCAAACTGACGACCCGTTTGGGATCAGTTTTTTGGTCGAGTCGTACTTACAGGCACACGCAAACAAGTTTACAGGGCAATTTGATCCAAATTGTTATTTATATTTGTCGCGGGCGATGGATTTGTTCGATGTTACAGAACACGGTGGGTCGATTGAGGCGGGCTTGAATAATCTCGATTTACGCCGTGCGCTTGTCATCGGCGTGACCACGGATATTTTGTTCCCGATTCATCAGCAAAGAGAGCTTGCAGCTGCAATGGACAAGGTCGTCGACAATGTTCAGTTCATCGAACTGAATTCGATTCAAGGTCACGACTCGTTCCTCGTCGACATGGACAACTTTAGACCGGTGATCTGCAAATTTTTCGAAACCTGCAACACTTAATTTACTTTGGTGAGAAACAATGCCGGGTCCACGGCAGTCCCGTTCAGGTAGGTGCCGAAGTGCAGGTGTGGACCGGTCACGCGACCCGTCGCGCCGACCTTGCCGATTGGCATTCCGGCTGTCAATTGCTGCCCTTCCTCGACGCCAATTTCGTCAAGGTGGCAATACATTGTCACGAAACCCTGGCCATGATCGATGATCACGGTGTTGCCGTTGAAAAAGTAATTCCCTGTCGCCGTCACTGTTCCGTCGCCCGGCGCAATAATCGGTGTACCGAGATTTGCGGCGACGTCCATTCCTTTGTGCGGAGAACGCGCTTGCTCATTGAAAAAGCGTCTCAATCCGAAACTCGAACTGCGTCGTCCCGCAACCGGTTCAATCAAAGACAGGTCGGTCAAGTCCACATCGCGCCAGTTTATCAGCGCGCCATCAATGATCTTTCGCTCCCTGCCGGCGCGATGTAATTGTTCTTCAGTCAGATCAACGTAAGCTTTGGCAACGGTCAGGTGCTGTTCACGATAAGCATAGTGTTTCACTTCAAATGTAATCGTCGACGATTCCTGGTCGACAATGCGAACAATTGCTTTCGCTGTACCGATAGACTGGTTCAGCGGGATGCCGATCACCGCAACCCACTCGTCTTCGCGCCGAAGCACGAGCACTCTCTTGTCGTCGAACATGACAATCGGTCGGGAATCCGAATTTGCATCGGCTACGGCAACGACGGCCGTCCCGCCGGGACGTGGTGCATGCTCGGGAATCGCATTCGCTGCAGACGTCAGGCAGGAGAGACTCACTGAGCACATTACCGCGATCCGCTTAATCATTTGACGACGACCCTTTCTTTACTTTATCGACAGTGGCAATGAGACTGCCGCGAGCCAGTCGTGTGGTAATTCCACTACCCGGCTTCATCACCGATGCATCGGTCAGGACTTTGCCGGTGGCCGAGTCACTGACGATCGCGTAGCCACGTTCCAGCGTTGCCAGCGGACTGACCGACTGCAACGCCCGTTCGGCCAGATTGAATTGATTTCTGAGGCGCGCGACCGATCCTGTGCCGTAATTACTCAGGCGCTGATTCAATTCGCTCAGGCGGTGCATGGCATATTGGACTTCGATCGCCGGCGAGCGTTGCAATAAGCGGGCACGAACAAGCTCGATTCCTCGTGAGCGTCTCACGAGGTCGTGCCGCATGGCGCCCGTCAGCACCTGTCTGAGGTTTCTGAGCCAATCGATCTGCCTGGCAACGGTTGCAGCCGGGCTGCTTTGAGACAAGCGGCGGCTCAGCCAGTCGAGTTCCTGATAATGATCTTCGAGATAACGGCGCCCGAGTGAGGCGATCCGAGCCGTGGTCGCGGTGAGCGAGCGCAGCCACTCCGCCTGGTCCGGGACCACGAGTTCCGCGGCACCTGAGGGCGTCGGCGCGCGAAGGTCGGCGACGAAGTCACTTATCGTGAAATCCACCTCGTGCCCGACAGCGCTGACGACGGGTATCGGACATTCGCTGATCGCTCTGGCGACAAGCTCCTCATTGAACGGCCACATATCTTCGAGAGAACCGCCGCCGCGGGCAACGATGATGACGTCGCACTCGTCCCGGACGACGGCGGCATTGAGAGACCCGACAATCTGCCCTGCTGCGGCCTCTCCCTGCACGGCGGTCGGATAGATAATCACCGGAATGGCCGGAAAGCGACGCTTCAGGACGGTCAGGATGTCGCGTATTGCTGCCCCGCTCGGTGAAGTCACCACGCCAATGCGTTTGGGCAGTGCAGGCACAGCTTGTTTCAGACTCTCGTCAAACAGCCCTTCGGCGGCGAGTTTCTTCTTGAGCGCTTCGAAACGACGGCGCAACTCTCCCTCGCCGGCCGCTTCGACCTGTTCGACGATGAGCTGATAGTCGCCGCGTGCCTCATAGATGCTGACGCGCCCGAAGGCGAGCACCTGATCGCCATCCTTGAACTTAATGGTCGGTCCGCGCTGTCTTTGCCGAAAAAATGCACAGCGAATTTGTGCGGAGTCGTCTTTGAGGCTGAAATAAACATGCCCCGACGCTGGCCGGGCGAGATTGGAAATCTCGCCCTCGACCCAGAGGCGGGCGATGCCCTGCTCGAGCAGTGTTCGCACCTGGCGGTTCAGCTCGGAGACGCTGATGGCGCTTTGC